>JAJQFG010000082.1 GCA_021201315.1 Erysipelotrichaceae bacterium | reverse complement strand
TTATTTAGAAAGCTTAGAAGAAAAATAATTGATTTATAAGAAAATTATGTTATAATGATTCTTGCCACTACAATGGGCAGCTTCGAACCATGTCAGGATCGGAAGGTAGCAGCATTAAGAATGTCTGTTCGTGTGTAGTGGTTTTTATATTAGGAGATATTTATGGATGATGAGAAATATATGAATTTAGCTTTACAAGAAGCTAAAAAAGGATTGTTAGTAGACGAAGTTCCAATAGGAGCTATTATTGTTTATCATAATGAAGTTATTACATCTGCTTTTAATCAAAAAGAAACATTACATGATGCAACAGCTCATGCAGAAATATTAGCTATTCAACAAGCATCTCAAATATTAGGAAGATGGCATTTAGATGATTGTATTATGTATACAACTTTGGAACCATGTATTATGTGTAGTGGTGCTATTATTCAAAGTAGAATAAGTAAGGTTGTTTATGGAGCTAAAAGTCAACGTTGGGATGGCTTAAGTACATATTTAAAGACTCATCAATTTAATCATTATCCAGAAATTGTTAGTGGTATTTTAGAAAAATCATGTATGATGATTGTTTCAGAATATTTTAGGGGAAAAAGAAAATAATGTTAAATATGCTTTAATATGTTATAATCATAATAATGAAAAGGGAGAGAAAAAATTATGTTATGGACAATTTTGAGGATTATTGTAGGCATTGTTTTTATTTTGGTTGGTTTGTATTTGGGTTTTACTGGACATCCTATATGGTTATCGATTTTGGGTATTGCATCAATTTATGCATTAGGATTTATATTTAGTGGAAATGCCGAATTTATGGAATGGTATGATAAAAGATATACAATTATTTTAGGTGTTATTGCTGGTTCGTGGTTGTTTCTTGCAATGGATTTAAAATTTGTTTCTAGTGCTATTAATTGTTTGGCATGTATTGTTATAGGTTTGCTTATAACTGGTTTTGTATCATATACAATGTTAGATAGTCTTTTAAGACTTGGATTGGTTCCAATGATGCTTATTTGTGCAGTTCCATTACTAATGCTAGGTGTAGCTTTTGGAAATTCAGATTATTATTAATTTAGACATCACTATGGTGTCTTTTTTTAACTTTTATGCTATAATTGTGCAAGGAGTTGATTCATATGGCATATAAAGCTTTATATCGTGTTTATCGTCCTCAAACATTTGATGATGTTACTGGACAAGAACATATTGTCACTACATTAAAACATGCAATTGAGGAGAATAAGATTGCTCATGCTTATCTTTTTTGTGGTCCAAGAGGAACTGGTAAGACAACAATTGCTAAATTATTAGCTAAAGCAGTTAATTGTACAGGTGAAAATAAACCATGTAATGAATGTGTTAATTGCAAGCAAATCACAGAAGGAATTCATCCTGATGTGATTGAAATTGATGCTGCCAGCAACAATGGTGTAGATGAAGTAAGAGATTTGATTGATAAAATCAACTATGCTCCTACTCAAAGCAAATACAAAGTATATATTATTGATGAAGTTCATATGATGACCCCTGGAGCATTTAATGCATTATTAAAAACATTAGAAGAACCTCCTGCTCATGTTATATTTATTATGGCTACAACAGAAGCTCATAAAATACTTCCTACAATTATATCACGTTGTCAAAGATTTGATTTTACTAAATTAAGTAATGAAGATATTGTAAAACGTATGAAAGTTATTGTAGAAAAAGAAAATTTTATATGTGATGATGATGCTTTACAGTTGATTGCTAAATTAGCTGATGGCGGTATGAGAGATGCCTTATCTATTTTAGAACAATGTGTTGCGTATAATGATAAACATTTAACTATAGAAGATGTTAATACAGTTTATGGTCTCATTTCTATAGAAAAGAAAATTGACTTACTTAAAGTTTTACTTACTAGAAATATGAAAAAGGCATTACAACTTTTAGATCAAATGAAAACAAATGGTATTGATATAAAGCGTTTGACTTTAGATTTAGTTGATATTTTAAAGGATATTATTATTTATCGTAATACAAATGATGAATCTATATTGTTTGTATTATCTAAAAATTATCTTGATTCTATTGTTCCTTATATATCTTGTGAAGAAGCTTTTTCAATGATTGATATTTTAATGGATGCAAGTGAAAAATATGCTAAAGTTATTAATCCATCTATTTATTTTGAATTAGCTATATTAAAAATATGCAATCAAGTTAAAGAAGAAAAAGTTATTGAAGTAGAAAAAGTAAAAATTCCTAAACAAATTATTGTAGAAACAAATGATCATGTTCAAGAAAATAAAGATGTAGTTGATGATATTAAATCAAATGAACAAGTTGTAGAATCTCATGATGAAATTGTTAAAGAAAATGTAGATGATGAAGTTCCAACATTCGAATTTGAACAAACACAAGAAGTTGAAACAGATGTTGATGATGATATACATGTTGATAATGCTGATATTATGAATATATTAGTACAAGCTCAACGTTCAATTCTTGAAAATATTCAACAACGTTGGCCAATTATCAAACGTTATTTAGCAAATCTTAATATGGCAAAAAGTGCTTCTATGTTATGTGATGGAACACCAGTTGCAGCATGTCCAGGTGGTTTAGTTATTTCATTTGAACATCAACCCGCTGTTAATGCTGTTAATTATTATAAGAATTATAAGCAATTAAGTGCGTTTTTAAAGGAAGTATTAGGAGATGAATATCGTTTTGTAGCAATTCAAAGCGATGCATTTGTAGAAATGCGTAAACAATTTATTTTATTAAAGCGTCAAGGAAAATTACCTGAACCTCATGAATTAACTTTAAAGCATATTGATTCTCATGATTTAGATCACGAGGATATGAGTGAAGCTTATTCATACGCCATCGAATTATTTGGTTCAGATATTACAGAATATAAGGAGAAAAAATAATGAATTTTAACAATTTATTACAACAAGCTCAACAAATGCAAAGAAAAGTTAATAAAGCTAAAAAAACATTCAATGAAAAAAAATTTGAAATAGAATCACAAGGAAATATTATTACTGGAACTATGAAAGGAAATCTTGAAATTATAGATTTACATATTGATGAAATAAAATTTAATAATGATAATCAAGATGATATAGAAGCATTATTAATGATTACTATTAACCAAATGATCACAAAAATAAATCAAGAAAAGGAAGATACATTAAATAAAATTACTAATGGTGTTGATGTATCTGCATTCTTATAATGGATTATCCAAATAGTTTTGAAGAATTAGTCGAATGCTTTAAAATGCTTCCTGGTATAGGAAATAAAGCTGCACAACGATTAGCTTATCATGTTTTAGATATGAATCAGGAAGATGTGGAAAGATTATCTAATTCTCTTATCAATTTTAAAAAGAATATTCAATATTGTAAAGTATGTGGTCATATATGTGAAGGTGATACGTGTGATATTTGTAAAGATGATACTCGTGATAAATCAATTATTTGTGTTGTAGAATCTCCCAAAGATGTATTTGCAATGGAAAAATTAAAAGAATATCATGGCTTATATCATGTTTTACATGGTACTATGTCTATTATGGATGGTAAAACATTAGAAGATCTTAATGTCAATTCTTTATTTAATCGTTTAAATGAAGATGTTAAGGAGGTTATTATCGCAACTAATCCTACAAGAGAAGGAGAAACTACAGCTTTATATTTAGCTAAATTGTTAGCTAAGGAAAATATTAATACAACTAGGATTGCTAATGGATTACCAATGGGTAGTAATTTAGATTATGCTGATGAATTAACTTTATTAAAATCTTTAGAAGGTAGAAAGAAAATATAAATCATCTCATATTATATATGAGGTGATTTTTTTGCATACAATAAGAGATATTTTTATTCGTTTTATTTTTTCAATTATAATGATTTTTATTATTAATTATTTTTCTGATATAACTCATATTTATTTATCTTACAATCTTTTTAATATTTTAATGATTGCTTGTTTTGATTTCTTTGGTATAATTTTATGTATTATATTGCAATTGGTGTTATAAAATAATACTTTATATTTCAAGTCAATTTGATTATAATATACAAGAAATGAGGTGTTTATATGTCGGGTACATTTATTACTTTTGAAGGTGGAGAAGGTAGTGGAAAAACTACTATTGCTCATTTGATAAAAGATAAATTAGAAAAAGAAGGCTATAGTGTTGTATTAACAAGAGAGCCCGGTGGTGTTTCTATAGCAGAACAAATAAGAGATGTTATTGTTGATGTCAATAATACAAATATGGATGCTCGAACAGAAGCTTTGTTATATGCAAGTAGTAGAAGACAACATTTAGTTGAAAAAGTTATTCCTGCTTTAAAAGATGATAAAATAGTTATTTGTGATCGATATGTTGATAGTTCTATGGTTTATCAAGGAATTGCTAGAGGTCTAGGTATTGATGAAGTTTATAATATGAATTTATTTGCTACAGAAAATATATTACCTAATTTAACAATATTTTTTGATATTCAGCCAGAATTAGGATTACAACGTGTTTATAGTAATAAAGATAGAGAAGTCAATCGTTTGGATTTAGAAACTTTAGATTTTCATCAAAAAGTATATGATGGCTATTTAACTATTTGTGATAAATTTCCAGAACGTATTATAAAAGTAGATGCTAGTCAATCTATTGATGATGTTTTAAATTCTGTTTATGATGAGGTAAAAAAACATCTATGAGTTATCAAAATGATTTAAAAACTCAACAACCTATTTTATATAAAATTCTTATTCAAAGTTTTTCATCAAAAAAAATACCACATGCTTTTTTATTGGTGGGACAAAATGCTCATAGACCTGCTATGTACATTGCAAAAAGTATTATATGTGATAATGATACTTTAGCTTGTGATGAGTGTGATGATTGTCGTCGTATTGATGAATTTAAATATACTGATTTTATATATTATAATGGAAAAGAAGAATCCATAAAGAAAAATCATATTGAATATATTCAAAAATTTTTTGATAAATCTTCTATTGAAGGCAAAGCAAAAATTTATATGTTAGAAAATATAGATAATTCTTCTAATGAATCTATGAATAGTTTATTAAAAATACTTGAGGAACCAGAGCCAGGAATTTATGCTATATTTACATGTCAGAATTTAAATCGAGTCTTACCAACTATTCAATCAAGATGTCAAATTATTCAATTATTGCCTCAATCTAAGACTCTATTAAAAAGACAATTATCAGAAGATAATTTATCAAAAGATGACATTAATATATTATCTGAATTATTTGATTCTTATGATGAATGTCAAAATTATATTAGTTCTGATGATTTTGAAACTTTAAAAAATGAAGTTTATCATTTTATTGAGGATCTTTACTTTCATAGAGATAATTTAATTATTAACGTAGAAACACACTTATTAAAAAAATATAAAGATAAAAATACTATTCAATTATTTTTAAATATGTTAGTATTGTCATTGAGGGATTTGTTTCACGTGAAACATTTTTTACCTCTTACTTATGAATCATATAAGAATTTATATGATCGTATTCAAGATAGTGAAGAAAATATTATAAATAAAATAGATCTTGTATTAGATACTGAATTTTTATTAAATACAAATGCAAATGTTACATTACTTATTGAAAGTATGATGATTAATATTTGAGAAAGGAGATTATATGGAAGAAAAATTAGCTCTTGTACGCTTTAATCATGTAGGTAAATCTTATTATTTTTCATCTAGATTTGATTTGTCTAAAGGTGATAAGGTTGTTGTTGAAACAGTTAGAGGTTTGGAGCTTGGTGAGGTTATGACGGATTTAAAAGATTTGTCTGAATTTAATTTAGATACTGAATTAAAGAAAATCATTAGAGTTGCTAATCGAGCTGATAATGAATTATATTTATTTAATAAAGCAAAAGCTGAAAAATCTTTTGAAATTTGTAAAGATATTGTTAAAGAATTTGATTTGGATATGCATTTAGTTAATTGTGAATATACTTTAGATGCATCTAAGGTTATATTTACTTATACCTCAGATGCTCGTGTTGATTTTAGAGAATTATTAAAAGAATTAGCAAGTGTATTTAAATGTCGTATTGAACTTCGTCAAATAGGGCCTAGAGATAAATCTAGAATTATTGGAGGTATTGGATCTTGTGGATTACCACTGTGTTGTTCTTCCTTTTTAGGAGAGTTTGATGGTATTTCAATTAATATGGCTAAAAATCAAATGTTAGCTATTAATATTGAAAAAATATCTGGTGCTTGTGGAAGATTACTTTGTTGTTTAAAATATGAAGATGATAATTATACACAACAAAAGAAAAAATTTCCTAAAATTGGTTCTAAGGTTAAATATGAAGATAAAATTGCTAAAGTAACAGGATTAAATATTATTAGTGAATTAGTAAAAATAGAAAATGATGGTAATGTTTCATTTGTTCCATTAAAAGATGTAAAGAAAATTCCTAATAATAAGGAGACACACCATAAAAATGAGCGAAGAAGTCATTAATTATTTATTAGCTTATGAAAACATGAAAATTATCCAAAGAAAAGATATGTTTAACTTTTCTTTGGATACTGTTTTATTAGCTAATTTTTGTACTATTAATAAAGATGTTAATGAAATAGTGGATTTTGGCACAAATAATGCAGCTATTCCTTTATTATTGAGTCAAAGAACCGATAAGAAGATAACTGGTATTGAAATTCAAAAAGATGCTGTTGATTTAGCCATAAAAAATGTTCATATTAATCATTTGGATGAGCAAATATCTATTATTCATGCTGATATTAAAGATTATTGTACGAATTGTAATAAGGTTAAACTTATAGTATGCAATCCACCTTTTTTTAAAGTAGGAGAACGCAGTCATTTAAATGATAATAAATCATTACAAATAGCTAGACATGAGATTAAAATAAATTTAGAACAAATTATTTCTTGTGCTGCTATGATGTTAGAAAATAAGGGACGTTTATCAATGGTACATAGGCCTGATAGAATGATTGAAATTATTAACATGATGCAAAAATATGATATTGAGCCAAAACGTATTCGTTTTGTTTATCCAAAATATGGTAAAGATTCGCATATCTTTTTAATTGAAGGAATATATAAGGGAAATCCAGGTGTTAAAATTGAAGCTCCTTTATATGCACATGAAGAAAATGGAGAATATTCTAAAGAAGTAAAAAAGATGTTTGGAGAAAATATAGATGATTAGACAAAAAAGCTTTGAAAATGATAAATCTACATTATTTTTGGTTGCAACACCTATTGGCAATATGAATGAAATAACTTATCGAGCTATTGATACATTAAAAAATGTTTCATTTATTGCAGCTGAGGATACAAGAAATACAATAAAAATATTAAATCATTTTAATATACATACAAAATTAATTTCTCATCATGAACATAATCTTGTTACATCTATTCCTAAGATTATTGATTTATTGAAAGAGGGTCATGATATTGCATTGGTCAGCGATGCGGGATATCCTGCAATTAGTGATCCTGGATATGAATTAGTTTTGAAAGCAATAGAAGAAGAATTTAATGTTGTTCCAATTTCTGGTTGTAATGCCTGTCTAGATGCCTTGGTTGTATCAGGTATTGCACCACAACCTTTTCTTTTTTATGGCTTTTTAGATCATTTAGATAAAAATAAGAAGAAAGAATTAGATTTACTAAAAACATATAAAGAGACTATTGTGTTTTATGAATCACCGCATCGTATCAAAAAAACACTTTCTTTAATGCTTGATATTATGGGAAATAGAAATATTGCCTTATGTAGAGAACTTACTAAAAAACATGAAGAAATTAATCGTGGAACAATCAAAGAAATTTTAGAAGTTGTAGATGATATGAAAGGTGAAATGGTTATTGTTGTAGAAGGTTGCAGACAAGAAATAACAGAAATACATTTTGATCAATCTATTAAGGAACAAGTTGATGAATATATTGAAAAGGGTATGTCTACTAAAGATGCTATTAAGGAAGTAGCTAAATTAAGAAAAGTATCCAAAAATATTATTTATAATGAATATCATAAAAAAGCATAATAAAATGCTTTTTTTGTTTCACGTGAAACAATTTAAAAAGGATTTGAATATTCAAATGTAAGCGTAATCTCATCTACCTAAAGACATAAAGATCTTTATCCTATATAATTAG
>JAJQFG010000085.1 GCA_021201315.1 Erysipelotrichaceae bacterium | reverse complement strand
AAAATTATGTTAATTTCTTATTTTCGGTTGACAGTTTAAAAAAACAAGTTAGAATAAAAGAGTAGAATTAAAAATCAAAAGGAGGGATGAAGAGGAAATATGAAAAAATTTGTTTTATCATTAATGTCAGTTTGTTTAGTAGTAGGATTATTCCTTTCTTCTTCTAGTGTTAGTGCCACTGATTTTGAAGGTCAAGAAAGTAAATATATTAAGTTATGCTCATCATCCAGTTTAACTTCAAGTCAACAAAAAACTTGTAAAGAGTTTAATACATATCTTAAAGATAAAAATGAAGATTTATTAGATGAATCTGAATCTTTACAGGAGGAAGCAGAAGAAACTGAAGCCACTATTGATGAATTAACAGAAGAAATTGCTGAGCTTCAAGAGAAGATATCAGAAGCTAAAGAAGAATTAGAATATGTACAAGATAGTATTGAATCTTTAGAAGCAGATATTGAAGAAAAAAGTGAACAATTAAAAGAACGTTTGTATTTAATGCAAACAACCATTAATTCTAATGTGTTTACTACTTATATATTTGGTGCTGATAGCATTACTGATTTTATTAGTCGTGTTTTAAACTTTCAGGAGATTACAAGTTATGAAAATGATCTTGTTGATGAGTTGAATGAAAGTTTTGAAGAAGTTGAAAAACAAAAAGAAACTTTAGAAATCTTAAAAGAATCATTAGAAGAAGATGAAACAAAACAAGCAAGTTTGAAGAAAGAATATCAAGCTAAGCTTGAAGAACAACAACAAGCAATTGCTGATAATGAAGAAGCTGTATCTTCTAATCAAGAATCTATTGATACGATAGAAGATAACTTAGCTGCTTTAAAGAAAGCTGCTGAAGCTTCAAGAGTTGCTAATGTTTCAAAAGCAACATCTAATTCGTCTAGCAGTAGTTCATCTAGTTCAAGCTCTTCTGGTTCATCAAGCTCAAGTTCTTCTAGTAGTAGTAATTCATCTAGCAGTTCATCATCTAATGATTCATCAAGTAGTAGCTCATCTAGTAGCACTACAACAACATCTAGTTCTGAACGTGGTTTAGCGATTGCTAATAAAGCTTTAACTCGTTGTGGATGTACATATGTCTATGGTGCATGCCATTCAATGAGTCAAATTGCTAATGCTAGTCAATCTACATTTGATTGTTCAGGTTTAGTCAATTGGGCACATTATCAAGCTGGTGTAAATATTGGTTCTCAATCAACAAAGACACTTGCAAATATGGGTTCTTCTGTATCTAAAGGTAGTCTACAAGCTGGAGATATTATCTTATTCTCTAGTAATGGTTCTTATAGTGGTGTACATCATGTTGGTATTTATATTGGTAATAACCAAATGGTACATGCCCCTTATACTGGAGCTGTTGTACAAGTAGCTAGCTTATCTTATAGTTATTGGCAAAGCCAATGGTATAGTGCAAGAAGATTATACTAAGACATCGCAAAGCGATGTCTTTTTATATCATCTTTACACACAAAATCCATAACTATATGATATGATTACTAAGAGGTGGAATAATGAGGTTATTATTTAGACAAAGAATATTTTCATGGTTGGATAGTTATGATATTTATGATGAAAATAATTGTGTTGTATATCGTGTAGAAGGAAAATTAAGTTTTGGTCATTGTTTATATATTTATGATAACAATCATGAACATATTGGTACGATTAAAGAAGAAGTATTGAGATTGTTACCAAGGTTTAGAATGTATATTAATGATCAATAGTATCATGTTGAGTGTAATGATTGGGATATTCAAGGGAATATTTGGGAGTGGAATTATAATGTTGTGGATAATCATCAGATTATTGCTAGAATATCGAAGGAATTGTTTCATTTCAGTGATACTTATGTGTTAGATATCAAAAATAAGCAAGACGCACTATATGTTTTGATGATTGTTTTAGCCATTGATGCTGAGAAGTGTTCACGTAACGATTAAAGCCTTTAAGGCTTTTTTTGTTTTTTTATAAGTGATATACTAGAAGTAGAGGGGGTAGTCGTATGAATAATCAGGATTTTACAAGTGGAAGTATTGTAAAGAAGTTATTGATATTTATGGTTCCAATATTAGGGGCTTTGATTTTACAGGCTATGTATAGTGCTGTTGATTTATTGATTGTTGGCTGGTTTGGTAGTACAGCTGGTATATCTGCGGTTAGTACAGGAAGTAATGTAGTGAATTTAGTGACATTTACCATTACTGGTTTAACGATGGGTATTACGGTATTAATTAGTCGATATATTGGTGAAGGAAAATCACAAAGAATTGGTAAAGTTCTAGGTGGTGTTATTGCTTTTTTTATTGTTTTATCTATTATTATAGCTGTACTTATGTTAGTTTTTGCACCACAATTAACTGCGTTAATGCAAGCACCAGAAGAGGCTTTAAAGTTAACGATATTATATGTAAGGATTTGTGGTGGTGGTATTTTATTTGTCATAGCTTATAATGTTTTAAGTGCCGTTTTTAGAGGTTTAGGAGATTCTACATCACCATTATTATTTGTAGCCATTGCTTGTGTCGTGAATATTTTTGGTGATTTAGTCTTAGTAGCAGGATTTCATTTAAATGTTGTTGGTGCAGCGATCGCAACCATTGCTGCTCAAGCTGTGAGTGTTATATTATCATTAATTATTATTAGTAAGAGAGAATTACCTTTTACTATGAAAAGACAGGATATTGGTTTTAATAGTGAAGTTATTAAGTTTTTAAGACTTGGTTCACCTATTGCTTTACAAGAGTTATTAACTAATTTATCTTTTTTAGCTTTATGTGCATTTATTAATCGTTTAGGATTGGATGCTTCTTCTGGTTATGGTATAGCGCAAAAAGTAACTTCTTTTATTTTATTAGTGCCATCATCTTTAATGCAATCCATGTCTTCATTTGTAGCCCAAAATGTTGGTGCAAGACAAGAGAAACGTGCATTAAAAGCATTACTCACGGGTATGGGTATTGGTTTATTAGCAGGATGTTTTATATTTACAGCAGTGATGCTTAAAGCCGATTTATTTGCTTCTATATTTACAAATGATAAAGCTGTTATTCAATGTGCAGGAGAATATCTAAGAGGTTTTGCACCTGAAACATTACTTACGAGTATTTCATTTAGTTTGATTGGTTATTATAATGGTCATGAAAGAACATTGTTTGTAATGATACAAGGTTTGGCTCAATCTTTTATTGTTCGTTTACCAGTATCCTATATTATGAGTATTCAACCAAATGCTTCTTTAACATTGATTGGTTTAGCAGCTCCACTTGCTACCGCATTTGGTATTGTGATATTAGTAGCATATTTTATAAAGAATAAAAATAGTATATTAGCTAATTAAAAAGAATTATAATTTTATTAAAAGGAGTGTTATCATTGAATAGCAAACAAATTATTGAAAGAAATAAAGTATTAGAAAAACATGCTTTATTACAAGAAGAGTATAACAGATTATGTAATAATAAAAAATTAATGACACAAGATGAATGGGAAAAATTGGAAAGCAGAAAAAAATCATTATTATTAGAAATTGATAATTGTAAAGCACAAGAAAAACTATACGATGAACAAATCCAATCAGAATTTCCAAACAACTTTAACTTACAAATGCTAAAGAGTGAAGAAGTAATGCAATTACTAAATTGCAGTTATCCAACATTAAAAGCTTACGTTGAAATAGGAATGCTAAAGCCAATAAAAACAGGAAAAAATTTTATGTTTGTACAAGATGATATTTATCAATTTGAACAAACTTATAAAGGAAAAGATATTTCTAACTATAAAAAAGCTCTACTTGTTTATAATGAACTAATTGAAAAAGAACCTTCTTAAAGGTTCTTTTACTTATGATATGTTTCATTTCGCATGATCTTAAAAGCACGATAAATTTGTTCAACAAGAATTAAACGCATAAGCTGATGAGGAAATGTCATGGGTGAAAAACTTAATCTTAAATTAGCACGAGATAAAACTTCTTCACCATGGCCTAAAGACCCACCAATCACAAAAACAATACTACTTTTACCATCAATCATACACTTTTCCAAATGTTTAGAAAAAGCAACTGAATTCATTTCTTTACCACTCACATCCAACAAAATCATATAATCATCTTGTTTAATTTTATCTAATACTCTTCTACCCTCTTTAGCTTTAACATATGTTTCTTGAGCTAAAGAAGCATGATCAGGAATACGTTCATCATCAACTTCAATGATTTCAACACTAGCATATGCAGATAATCTTTTAACATATTCCTTAATACCATCAACTAAATACTTTTCTTTTAATTTTCCAACACAAATTAACTTAATCTTCATGATGTCCTCCTGAAACAATATTCACTTGACTCGCTACTTTTATATGATCAAATTCAATATTGTTTTTCTTAAATATCCTATGATAAGCCTCTAAGGCTTTTTCAGGTGTATTGGCTTCTTGTGATAAGTGAGCTAAAACAATTTCTTTAGTTTGATCACCTATCATATCACACATTAATTGTGCACTATATTCATTATTTAAATGGCCTTTATCACTTAATATTCTATTTTTTAAAAACATCGGTCTTTTAGTATTCATTAACATTTCTATATCATGATTACTTTCAATAATATAATAATTTAAATTATGTATATATTGTCTATTTTTTAATGATACATAACCTGTATCCGTTAAATATAATAATGTTTCATTAGTAGTAAATATAAATCCTATTGGATCACTAGCATCATGAGATGTTCTTAATGTAAAAACATCAAATACACCAAATTGTCTATGGGTATAAGGTATTAGTATATGATAATCATCAATACCAGGAATGTTTTTTTCTGCTGAAAAAACAATATCAGGATCAAAAATATGTATATTTTTATTATGATCATAATGGTCATGTGTTAATAAAACATATTGAATATTATCTTCACTAAACCCTAAAGTAGATAATTTATATAATAATTGCTTTCTCGTAATACCACAATCTATTAAAATACCGCAACCATTCTCATAAACAAACGTTGCATTACCCTTTGAACCACTCGCTAAAACATGAAATTCCATAATTGACTCCTTTACACGCATTAATTATACGAATTTCAAAAATTAAAAACAACTTATTCTATAAAAAAAGATGCATTATTTCAAAAATATGTTACAATATATATAAGGATAAAAATCTAAGGAGGTTAATTGTATGCCTAAAATTATTACTATCGCAAGAGAATATGGTTCTGGGGGACGATTGATTGCACAAAAAGTAGCTGAAAAGCTTCAGCTTGTTTATTATGATAATGAAATCATTGATTTAGCAGCTAAGGAATTAGGAATTGATGTAGATACAATTAGACGTGTTTCTGAAGAAAAAACATCTAGTTTTATGTACACAATGTCATCATCAGCATTTACTTTACCTTTAAATGATCAGGTTTTTGCTATGCAATCTAAGATTATTCGTCATTTAGCGACTTATGATTCTTGTGTTATTGTTAATGGATGTGCTGATTATGTGTTAGAGGATTATGATAATGTTTTGACTGTATTTATTCATGCACCTTTTGAATCTAGATTAAAGAGAGTAGAAGAAGAATACAAAGAAGAACATGATAATGCTAAAAAATTTGTAATGAAAAAAGATAAAAACAGAACAAATTACTATAATTACTATACAACTAAAAAATGGGGTCAATTAAAGAATTTTGATGTGACTTTAAATAGTGATTTAGGCTTAGATGAATGTGCTAATATTATCGTTGATCTTTACAACAAAATGTAAAACAAAAAAACCTGCTTCAAGCAGGTTTTATTTGTTTTATTTTAAGCCGTATTTCTTATTGAACTTATCAATACGTCCATCAGTACTAGCAAATCTTTGTTTTCCTGTATAGAATGGATGACAATTTGAGCATGTATCCACACGAATTTCTTTTAATACAGATCCTGTTTTAAAAGTTGCTCCACAAGAAGTACAGATAACTGTTGCTTCATAATATTTTGGATGAGTATTTGGTTTCATTTTTATTTCTCCTTCCGCCTTGAAATATTTGCTACTTCAAAGTAAGTCGCTAAATTATAATACCATTTAAAACTATGAAATTCAATAGTTTTTTATTATTTTAATCATCAATTTCATATCTTGTAATATGCGCACCTAAAGTAATCAATTTTTGATCAATATTATCATAACCTCTATCAATATGATATATATTCATAATCTCTGTCTTACCTTGAGCAATCAATCCTGCAATAATTAAAGCTGCACCACATCTTAAATCCGTTGCCTGAACACGTGCACCATGAAGCTGTGTAGGCCCATAAATCGCACTTGAAGCTCTATCTACATCTATATGAGCACCCATTTTATTTAGTTGTTCACAATGTAAAAATCTTTCAATATAAATTGTTTCCTTAACAGAAGACTTACCATCAGCTTGTGTTAACAATGTTGTAAGAGGCTGTTGTAAATCAGTCGCAAAGCCAGGATAAATCTGTGTTTTGACATGTACAGGTTTTAATGGTTTATTAGAACCATAAACAATAATACTATCACCTACAACATCCATTTGAACACCCATTTCTTTTAATTTAGAAATCAAAGCTTCTAAATGCTGTGGAATAACATTTTGAATAATCACTTTTTCTCCAGCTGCTGCAGCTATAATCAAAAACGTACCTGCTTCAATACGATCTGGAATAATTTCATGAAAAGTACCATGTAAATGTTCCACACCATCAATCGTAATCGTATCCGTACCAACACCTCTAATATGTGCTCCCATCTTTGTTAAAAGATTGGTTACATCAATAATTTCAGGTTCTTTAGCCGCATTTTCAATAACTGTCCTACCTTTAGCTTTAACTGCAGCTAATAATATATTAATGGTTGCTCCTACAGAAGCAAAATCCAAGTAAATAGAATTACCTACTAATTCATCTGCTTCTAATAAATAGGTTTCTTCAACTTCATCATAAATAATATTAGCACCTAAAGCCTTAAACCCTTTTAAATGAAGATCAATAGGTCGAGGTCCTAAATAACACCCCCCTGGCATCTTAATCTTTACCCTTTTATATTTACCAAGTAATGCGCCCATAAAATAATAAGAAGCACGTAACTTGTTAACAGCATCACTTACTAATGGAATATCTTCCATTTGACTAGGATCAATTCTAATAGAATCTCCCTTAATACTAACATCACAATTCAATTCTCTAAGCAAAATTGCTAATGCTTCAACATCAGAAATCTCTGGCACTCCTAGTATTTCAACTGGACCATCAGCCAATACAGCTGCTGGAATAAGTGCCACTGTCGCATTCTTTGCACCACTAATGCGTACAGTACCATTTAACTTATAACCGCCTTCAATAGCTATAACTTTTGACATGCACTATTTCCTTCCTTCATCTATATATCAAAATGTATTTATTCAAATACATTAATTTCTCATTCATAAGTTGATTATACACGTTAAATCAAGAATAATCAAAACAATTTCATAAATATCTTATTTTCCTAAACATTCATATGATTTATACAAAAATTTTTCACAGATTATTCATAAACATTTTTAAAATAATTCTTTACAGAAATTTTATAAGTGGTATACTAGGTTTATGCACCGTTGGTGAAGTGGTGAACACACTAGGTTCTCATCCTAGCATTCAGGGGTTCGAACCCCCTACGGTGTACGCAAAAAGCATTAGCTAATAGCTAATGCTTTTTTATATAAATGCTTTAAGTTCTTCAACATAGTGTTTATTAATGGATTCAAATTTTGTCATATAATCTTCAATTTCTGAAGATATATCACTTTCATTTTCTAAATGTGTCATATTAATCATAGCTTGATTGCAACCTTCAATTAACATTTTAGCTATTTTTGCATCATCAGCTATGATGCTTTTCATTTCAACCATACCTTCTAACATCAGTTTTTGTTTGGTCTTATCAATCACATCAGGATAAGCATGAATAATATCATCTTTTAGTTCACCATAGCTCTTTCTTTGATGCATAACGATGTTTCGCAATTTTTCATTTTCTATTTTATCTAGCAAATGATCAATGGAAACCATACCCATATTAAGACCATTCAATAATTCTTCAATTATAGTTTTTTGATTCAATTTTATCACCCATAAATATTATAACCACTTCATTAATAATTATACGATCTTCTTATATAACCTAAATTCCCATGAAAAATTACATTATATTTTATAAAATGCAAAAAA
>JAJQFG010000090.1 GCA_021201315.1 Erysipelotrichaceae bacterium | reverse complement strand
CTTATTATTCTTTATCATCATCTGAAGAAAGTCTAAAAACTTTTGGAGAATATGAAATTATTATTAGTCCATATCAAGATATGGGTAATGAAATTGATGATTCATATCAGCCATATAAATACATATATATGTTAGCTTCTATTATCGAGAATAGTTCAGCCAAATGTGTTTTGAGATATCCATTCTGGATATTAAGAAATCAAAATCATTGGAATTTGTTGCTAACATCTTTAAACAGTCTAATTCATACTTTTGGATTCAATCCTTTAAAGAACTGGAAAATCATGATTGATGTCGATAATTTAAGTGATTTAACAAATGCTTTAGAAATGAAAAATAAAATTATAGAATCAACACATATGGAAGTTATCGTCACGTTTTGTGAATATGGAAAATAACTTCCATTTTTTTATATTGTAGAAATATGAAGTTCCTAAAAACCCCCATATTAAAAATTTCACAAACTGTTATAATAACTTTGTTACAAAATTAACAAAGGATTGTATTATTAAGTTAAATGTTTGATAGAATTTACAAATTCAATATAATATATATTATTTGACATAATTTGTTTTAATTCTTGCCTTTTATATAAGACTTAAGTTATAATCTATTTGTTAATAAATAAACAAGAATAGGAGAGTTAGTAATGAACAAGAAAAAATTTATTCATTTGTTTATTGGCCTTGCTATTATGATTCTGTTTAGATTTATTCCTGTAGGAATATTACCTAATGTTACAGAAATTGGTATGCAGGTCATAGGTGTATTTATTGGAACTATTTATTTATGGACAACTATTGATCCAACAACATCTAGTTTAGTTAGTATCTTTATGTTGGCATTTACTGATTATGCAGATTCTGCTACATTATTGGCTTCAGTATTTGGAAATTCAACTGTTATTCAGGTTTTCTTTTTAACTATTTTTACTGGTGCGGTTACTGATAGAGGATTTACAGCTTATATTGCAAGATTTATAATGACTCGTAAATTTGTCGAAGGAAGACCTTGGGTATTTACTTTTGTTATGTTATTTGGTGCATTTTTAGTTGCTGTATTCGTTGGACCATTCATTCCTATGTTTTTGTTCTGGCCTGTTTTATATGATGTTTATGAACAAGTTGGTTATAAGAAGAGTGATGCATATCCAAAGATTATGACATTAGCAATTACTATTGCAGCATTAATTGGTTTCCCAGTGCCACCTTATATGAGTAATGGTTTAGCTTTATTAAGCAATTATCGTGGCTTATTAGAAAATTTCCCAGCTTTATCTGCTATGAGTGGAATTACCATTAGTGATGGTAGCTATTTTATTGCATGCTTCCTTTTAGGTGTCATTTTGATTGTTATAACTACATTAGTTATGAGATTTATACTTAGACCTGATGTTGAACCATTAAAGAAAGTATCTATTGAAATGTTGGAAAAGAATCCATTACCTCCAATGAATTTTGCACAAAAATGTGTTGGTATTTCTTTAGTAGTATTTATATTCATTATGCTAGTTCCTAGCTTATTACCTAATTTACCTGTTTTAAGTTTCTTAAATCAAAATTCAGTAGCAATGCTTATTGTGCTAGTGACATTATTATGCTTTATCCCTGCTGATGATGGTCCTGTTTTAAGATTAAATGAAATTATGGGTAAAAACTTTGCATGGCCTACTTATTTCTTGATTGCAGCAGCTATCATTTTAGGTAGTGTTTTAACTAATGAAGCCACTGGTGTAACAGCTTTCTTAAATGCTGTATTATCTCCAATTTTCACAGGTATGTCTACTATGACATTTACTATTTTGTTCTTAGTGATTTGTGTTGTTTTAACAAATATTTGCAACTCATTAGTTATTGGTATGATCATGCAACCAGTTATTTTAACATACTGTGCAACTGCTGGAGTTAATCCTGCTCCACTAATTACTTTATTAATCTTTACAGTATTATCTAGTGCTGCATGTACACCTGCTGCTTCACCATTTGCAGCGATGTTATTTGGAAACAAAGAATATTTAACTTCTGGTGATGTTTATAAGTATTCAACTACATTTGTAGTTATTAATGTTATCGTTATCTTAGTTGTAGGAATTCCTCTTGTTAATATTCTTTTATAAACATTAGGAAATTTAAAGTTTTTGTAAATTTTTAAAAATTAAAAATATCTCTTTTTAAAAATAATGTATAAGTGTAAAATAATATAAAGGGAGGTTATATTATGAGTTTATATGATATGGTTATTGTTGGGTCTGGACCTGCAGGCATGACAGCAGCTGTTTATGGAGCACGTGCAAATATGAAGATTTTAATGCTTGATAAACTAGCTCCAGGAGGACAAATTGTCAATACTAACGAAATTCAAAATTATACTGGTATGGGCACAATTAATGGTGCTGAACTAGCGATGAAGATGTTTGAACATACTCAGGAATTATCTGTTGAGTTTGATTATGGAACTGTTTGTAAAATTGATGCTGATGGTGATATAAAGAAAGTTTACATTGAAGAAGATGCAGATAAAGTAATTGAAACCAAAACAGTTTTAATTGCTTCTGGTAACACACCTCGCCGATTAAATATTCCTAATGAAGATATGTTTATTGGTAGTGGTATAAGTTTCTGTGCTATTTGTGATGGCCCATTCTATAAAGATAAAGATGTAGTTGTAATAGGTGGGGGAAACTCTGCAGTTGAAGAATCAATCTATTTAGCTGATATGGTTAAATCATTGACAATTGTTACGATGATTGGTTTAACAGCTGATCCAATCGCATGTGATAAATTACAAGCTTTAGATAATGTAACTATTTATACATATCAAGATATATTAGATTTTGTAACAGAAGATGGTTCATTAAAAGGTGTTCACTTTAAATCTAATAAGACTGGTGAAGAAAATACTGTATATTGTGATGGTGTATTTGAATATATAGGATTACTTCCTGTAACTGATTTTGCTAAAGATTTAGGTATTTTAAATGATTATGGTTTTATTGAAGTTAATGATAGAATGGAAACTTCTATCCCTGGTATTTATGGAGCTGGAGATTGTGTTGTAAAGAATTTAAGACAAGTTATTACAGCATGTTCTGATGGTGCTATAGCTGCTCAGGAAGCTTCTAAATATATAAAAGATTAGGAGGAAAATAAGATGTTAAAAGAAGTTGAAAGTGTTGAATTTAAAGAATTAAGTGGTAATGGTGCTGTTTTAGTTGATTTTTTCTCAACAACTTGTGGACCATGCAAGATGTTGTCATTTGTATTAAATGATGTTGAAAAAGCTTTAGGAGATAAATTAACTATTTTAAAAGTAGATTTCGACAAAAATAAAGATTTAACAGCTGAATATGATGTAAAAGGTTATCCTACATTAATCTTCTTAAAAGATGGTGTTGAAGCGAAACGTATGCAAGGATTACAACAAAAACCTGCAATTATTAAAGCTGCTGAAGAATTATTATAATGAGGGAAAGTGAAATGACTCAACAAATTGGATACGAAAAAATAGAACATATTATTTTTCAACAAAATAAAGCTGAAAAAGCTATGTTAGAAGAATTTCACAGTGGTGATTATACATTAGAAAATCCATTAGTAAAATATAATGCTTATTTAGTTAATCCATTATCTGCAGTTGTATTATTTAATACTGAAAAAGAAACTGCTATTACTATTCATGTTTTAGGAAAAACAAAAGAAGCAACTATTTCTCATACTTTTCCTAAAGCTAAAGAACATATTTTACCTATCTTAGGTTTATATTCTGACTATGAAAATACAATCGAAATTGAAGCCTATCGTGGTCAAAAAACAACGATAAAAATTAATGTTCCCGATGTTTACAATGGTGAAAAAGTCATTAATTATATGAAGACTTCTGCTGAATATTTACAAGATAATTTAATCTTTGTATCACCAGCTGGAGAAAAATTATCATCAGCATTTGACTTTAATGGTGATGCTAGATGGCATATGACAATCCCTTGTGTCTTTGATTTAAAGAGATTAAAAAATGGTAATTTAATTATAGGTAGTAGTCGTCTAATTAAAATGCCTTATTATATGTCAGGTATTTATGAAATGAGCTTAGTAGGTAAAATTTATAAAGAATATCGTGTTCCTGGTGGTTATCATCATGATGAATTCGAGTTACCTGATGGAAATCTATTAAGCTTAACTGAAGATTTAAGAACTGATACTGTCGAAGATATGTGTGTCATGATTAACCGTGAGACTGGTGAAATCATGAAAACATGGGATTATAAAGATTATTTAGATCCATATAAAGTTGGTAAGAGTGGCAGTTGGACTGATGCTGACTGGTTCCATAATAATGCTGTTTGGTATGATGAAAATACAAATTCATTAACTTTCTCAGGTAGACATATTGATGGTATGACAAATATTGATTTCGACAGTGGAGAATTAAATTGGATTATTGGAGATCCTGAAAATTGGGATGAAAAATATCAAAAATATTTCTTTAAACCAATTGGTAATAATTTTGAATGGCAATATGAACAACATGCTTGTTTAATTACACCCGATGGTGATGTTATGTGTTTTGATAACCATCATTATGGTTCAAAAAATCCTGATAAATATTTAACTGCAAATAACAGTTATTCAAGAGGTGTACGTTATCATATTAATACAGATGATATGACTATTGAACAAGTATGGCAATATGGTAAGGGCGAAGGTGCAAAGTTCTTCTCACCATATATTTGTAACGTTGAATATTATAAAGATGGACATTATTTAGTACACTCTGGTGGTATTGCTTATGATCAAGATGGAAATCCATCTGAAGCTTTAGGACCATATGCAGCACAAGCAGGAGGATCACAAGAAAGTACTACTGTTGAAATATGCAATGATGTTAAAATGTTGGAATTAAATGTTCCTGGAAACTATTATCGTGCTGAAAAGTTATCGCTTTATACTGATGGCAATAGCTTAGAATTAGGTGATGGTGTTATTTTAGGATATTTAGATGAAACACGTGAAATGGATACTGAAGTTCCTGCAGAAGATTGTGGTGAAATTATGCCTGAATTCTGTAATGCACGTATTGAAGATGAATATGACAAATTTACTTTCTTCTCAAGATTTGTAAGAGGGGATTTGGTTTTATTACAACTTGAAAAAGGTGAAGAAATTCATAGATATTTCATCTCAACTACTGCAAAACCTGCAACTGCAATGTGTTGTGGCACATTCCTTGAAACTGATGATAGAAATACACGTACAATTATTAGTAAGACAGGTTTATCAGGCAAATATGATGTAAGAGTAATTATTAACGATAAGAAATATGAAACAGGCATTCAAATTGAATGCTAAGGAGGAAAAAATGGCAATTAAATATACTTATTCAAAAAGTCTTGTAGAAAGACAAAATGAAGCTGAAAAAGCAATGTTAGATGAATTAAATAATGGTAATTATACTTATGATAATCCATTAGTTAAATTGAATCCTTATTTTGTTAACCCATTAGCAGCAGTTGTATTATTTAAAACTGAAAAAGAAATCGCTGTAACAATTAGAGTAATTGGTAAAGAACCAGAAGGAACTATCGAACATACATTCCCTAAAGGAACTGTTCATGTTTTACCAGTATTAGGATTATATGGTGATTATGAAAATACTGTTGAAATTGAATTATATAGAAGTGCTAAACACACTATTAAAATTCAAACTGAACCTTTATCTGATGAAGTTCCTGAATTAGTACATATGAATACAACTTATAAATATTTAAGAGATAATATGATCTTTGTATCTCCTGCATTAACTGATTTAGCAACTGCATTTGATTATAAAGGTGATGTAAGATGGCACTTAAATATTCCTACTGTATTTGATATTAAACGTGCTAAGAATGGTAATATCTTAATTGGTAGTCATAGATTATTAAAATTACCTTACTATATGTCAGGTATTTATGAAATGACTATGGTTGGAAAGATTATCCATGAATATACAATTCCTGGTGGTTATCATCATGATCAATTTGAATTAGCTAATGGAAATTTATTAATCTTAACTGAAGATTTAACAAGTGATACTGTTGAAGATATGTGCGTTATGGTTGATAGAGAAACTGGTGAAATCTTAAAGACTTGGGATTATAAAGATTTCTTAGATCCTGCTAAAGTTGCAAGAAGTGGTAGCTGGACTGAAGAAGACTGGTTCCATAATAATGCAGTATGGTATGATGAAAATACAAATTCATTAACATTCTCTGGTAGACATATTGATAGTATGTGTAATATTGATTTTGATACTGGTAAATTAAATTGGATTATTGGTGATCCAGAAATGTGGCCAGAAGAATATCAAAAATATTTCTTTACACCTGTTGGTGATGGAGAATTTGATTGGCAATATGAACAACATGCTAATGTCATCTTACCTGATGGGGATGTAATGTGTTTCGATAATGGTCACTTTAGATCTAAAGTACCTGAAAAACGTATCTTAAATAAGGATAATTTCTCTCGTGGTGTACGTTATAGAATCAATACAGATGATATGACAATTAGACAAATCTGGCAATATGGTAAAGAAAGAGGACAAGAATTCTTCTCTCAATATATTTGTAATGTAGAATATTATGGTGAAGGCCATTATATGGTACACTCTGGTGGTATCCAATATTATGGAGATGATGCTTCAGAAGAATTTGCTGCTATGATGCAAGATGATCCAATGGTAAGAACTCGTTCTATTACTGTTGAATTATTAGATGATGAAGTTATGATGGAATTGGAAGTTAAAGGAAACTTCTACCGTGCTGAAAAATTAAAATTATATCATGATGGTGATAATTTACCATTAGGTGATGGTATTAGCACTGGTCATATGGGTGTTACAAAAGAATTTGATACAATTATTCCTGCAGAACCATGTGGCGAAGAATTACCTTACATTTATGAAGCTTCTATCAACGAAGAACCTGATAGATTCACATTCAAAGCAACATTTGAATCTGGTCAATTAGTTATGTTAATGCTTGAACAAGGTGAAGAACAACACGGATATTATATTTCTACTGCTAAGACACAATTTGCTGCTTTATGTTGTGGTACATTTATTGAAAAAGATGCTAGAAATATTACTTGCTCAGTTAACAAATATGGCTTAAAGGGAACTTATGACGTTAGAATTGTTGTTGATGATAAGAAATATGAAACAGGTATTCAAATTACTTGTTAATATCGGAGGAAACAATGCAAGATACAAAGCTAATTCATTCAAGTTATAATAATGAACTTGTTTTAAAAGTTACTCCAGGGCATTTTTCAAGTGATCGTTTCCATGTCAATTATTATATTGACATGGCAACTTTAAAAATGCGTTATACTGAAGCTAAAATGGTTGCTGAGGCAATGGCTGACAAATATGTTCATAGAGTAAATATAAGTTCTTCTCGTTTATTACAAGGTTATGAATCAATGATGAATATGGGAACTGTCACAAAACCAATTGATACAATCATTTGTATGGATGGTTGTGAAATGATAGGTGCGCTACTTGCTGAAGAATTAATTAAAATGGGTGTAAAAACATCTAATAAACATGAAACATTTTATGTTATAACACCTGAATTTGATAATACTGGACAAATGGTCGTTCGTGAAAATATCAAAAAAATGATTCAAGGTAAAAATGTGCTTGTTGTTTTAGCAACTGCAATGGGTGGTAGAACAATTTCTAAAGCCATTGGAACAATCTTAGCATATGGAGGACATATTACTGGTTTATCAGTTATCTTTAGTAATATCGATGAAGTTGATGGTTATCCAGTTTATGGTGTTTTCAATAAAAATGATTTACCAGACTTTAAATTATCTGATCCTAATGATTGTGATGACTGCCATGCTGGTAAAAAATTGGATGCTGTTGTTAACTCATATGGTTATCAAGAATTATAGTATTAAAGCAGAAGGTTAAGACCTTCTGCTTTTTTTATAATCATAAATCATTTTAATGCAAATTTAAAAAATAAATAAAAATTGCTCCAGCTATATTCTATCAAAATCAATTATTTTGCATATAATTTTAAAGGAAATTCAATACTATAAATTCTTTAATATTATTTTAATAACTTTATATTTATACTTATATTAGGTCATATACCTATTATTTTCTAAATAAGAATATAATTATTCAATATATATAAGCCCTTAAAATTGATATTTAATAAAAAAATCAATTTTTTTTATTAAAAAAAAGAATATGCTAGACCATCTGATTCACTTGTCAAAAATATAAAAGCACAATTTGCTT
>JAJQFG010000097.1 GCA_021201315.1 Erysipelotrichaceae bacterium | reverse complement strand
TCTTTTCTATTCCTCACTTTCTCTACCTATATCTATTTTACTACAGGTAGCTCCTTTATGCTATTATAAACTATTTCAATTATTAATACCATGAGATTTATTGAATATTATTAAAAAACATGGATGTTATCCATGTTAATATAAAAAGTTTAAAACTATTGATATAAGATTATTCATGGCATGAGCGCCTATTGGAACACATATGTTGTTGTGTTTTTCATAGAGGTAACTTAATACTAATCCAGTAAAGATATAAGGGAATATTTGAATCATTTCACTGATATTACCAGATAATACAGAAGACATGACATGTACAAAGCCAAATAAACATGCTGAAATAATATGTGCTAACTTAGGATTATATTCATATATCCAGGTAAATACAATACCTCTAAATATCATTTCTTCTAGTATTGGTGCAAGTACAACAGTACAAAAACTCATAATAACAGGAAAAGAATCCAGTAAACTTTCTACCAATATCTGATTTTCACTATCAGAAACACCACCAAAAGCCAAAACAAGTAGACTACCAACAATATTCGCACCATAAATAAGAACAGGACCTAATACTAAAGCTTCTAAAATATGTTCACTGATATGACTAAAAAATTCCTTAATTTGTTCAATCATACTATCTTTCATCATCAAAAAGACAATGATAAGCATAGCCCCATCAACCATTAAATTTAAATAGGCATTAGCAGCTGTATAAGTCATAGAAATACCAAGTTCCAATATCATAAACTGAATAATAGCACTACCAATCAATGAAGAACAATATACATATAAAGGAAGTACTACAAGTACAAATAACCATTTATTTTGTAAAGAAACACTTCTAGTAAAACGAAATTGAGACATAAGCACTCCTTTAATAAACATTATTATAACGGTAATAAGCTAATTCTTCAAAGAAAATAGCTATTGATAATTGATATCTTGGGACATAAGTATAAACAGCTATAATACCTGCAATAATACTAGCAATCAAACCACCAATAGATACAAATGAAAGCAGACTAGACAAAAGCATCTCTATAATACCTACCAAAATCATCCAGCCCCAAAAAGAAATATCCAATCTTACCAAATCCCATAAATGACCTTTCATCATAGAAAATGATTCCTTCACACATTCTACTGGTCCCATATGATATTCCTCTAATAAATAAGGAACAGCAAACAAAAACAATGAAACAATAACCATTAATACAACACCTATTAATAACATCATTAAAACAAGTGTTGAAAATGATGAACTAGTCATAAATAAATTTAAGATATAATTAACCATAGCATCAGTTGAAGTAGATGCACTTGCTAAATAAGAAATATTCATAAATGATGATCCAAAAATAGCGAAAATAATAATACAGATAATAAAATAAATAATCATCACTACAACACTAATCACTTCCTGCAAAAGATATGTAGGAAATAAATCCTTAATTCTTCTAAAACCTACAAAAGCATCATCATCACTTAAAGTAATACCATTATTTCTAACCATTTTTAAAGAAGAAACAATGTAACCATGACTCACTGTTAAAAATAAAAAACTAACAATATAATAAATAATAGTTGCAAATGTACTAGTATAACCACTAAAAATAGTTGGCACCAAATTCAAAAGCATAACTATAATCAAAATACGTAAATATTGATCTTTATAATTCACTAAAACTTCAGAAGCTCTTTGTTTAATTCTTTGAACATTCATAATATTCAACTCCTTCTTAGGAATTATAACATATCTACTATTTAATGTCTAAGCTTGTTTTAATGGCTTTATTGACTTTATCCATAAGATAGTTGGATAAGCAGCCTAATTTTTCATCGATGCGTTTTTTATCAATGGTACGAATTTGTTCTAATAAGATGACTGATTTCTTTTCTAAAAAATCTGTTTCGCTCATGACATGTGTTGGTAAATCGTTTTTGGTAAGGCGTGATGAAATAGGTGCAATAATGACAGTAGTTGAATATTTGTTACCCTTATTATTTTGTAGTATAAGTACTGGGCGATAAC
Organism: Erysipelotrichaceae bacterium; assembly: GCA_021201315.1. GTDB lineage: Bacteria > Bacillota_I > Bacilli_A > Erysipelotrichales > Coprobacillaceae > JAJQDJ01. Next base: position 47,441 of record JAJQFG010000097.1, on the reverse strand, counting down.
CACCTTGTTCACTACCTATAACAGGTGATAAATCAGCATAATATATTCCTCCTCTATTCATAAAAATTCCTCCCATACCATTGTATGAGAGGAATTCAAAGTTAGAACTATTCAAAAGTTGTACTTACTTTCATTAATTCATTTCTTATTGAGATATGTTGTGGACATACATTCTCACATGCACCACACTTGATACATTCACTTGCTAATTTGAGGCCATGATCTGTCACTAACCAATCATATTGTCCTTTGGCAGCATCCTTATTATCATATAAAGTATACATATTCATCGCTGTGAATGAGCCTGAAATACCAATATGCATTGGACAGACTTTAGCACAATAATTACATGTTGTACAAGGGATAAGAGGAATACGTTTCATAACTTCTTGTGCTTTTGTAATAACATGCATTTCTTCATCAGTAAGATGATCAAAATCTTTCATATATGAAATATTATCATCCATTTGTTCAATATTACTCATACCTGATAAAACAACCATCACATTATCTAAATTAGCTGCAAATTTGATGGCCCATGAAGCACATGATACCTGGTCATTGGCTTCATTTAATACTTTTTCAACTGCTTCAGGAGGATTTGCCAGTAATCCACCTTTAACTGGTTCCATAACTGCGACTTTTTTGCCATGTTTTTTAGCCACTTCATAGCATTCTCTGGATTTAATCGCAGGGTTATACCGGTCAGCATAATTGATTTGTAATTGGACAAAGTCCATTTGTGGATGTTTGGTTAATAGTTCGTTTAATTCTTCAGGTGTAGAATGGAATGAAAAACCTGCATTTTTAATTTTACCTTCTTTTTTCATTTCTAATATCCAATCCCACATACCAAAATCATCAAAATATTGTGTACGTTGTTCACCTAGATTGTGCAATAAATAATAATCAAAATAGTCAACACCTGTTTGTTTTAAAGATGTTTCAAACTGATTAAGAGCATCTTCTTTCGTTTTACAATTAATCCAAGCTGCATTTTTAGTAGCAAGTGTATAACTATCTCTAGGATATCTTTCAACCAACGCCTGTCTAATAGCATCTTCACTACCAGCATAAGCCCAAGCTGTATCGAAATATGTAAAGCCAGCATCCATAAAATGATCAACCATCACTTTTGTTTGTTCAATATCGATATCGTCACCAATTTTTGGTAATCTCATTAACCCAAATCCTAATTTTTTCATTTTATACTCCTATAATTCAATCAATTCGTATTGTGTACTTCCTAAACCTAATTTTTCACTATAAGGTAAGATTTCTCTACCTAGCATACTATCAATTCTCTCCTGTAATTTCTTAGCTCCTGGTTCCTTAGAAGCCCATACCATATCAATAAATGCTTGATCATTAGCCACTGGATCTAATGATGCTACAATACCTAAATCATCCATCACTGGATCACTTTGATTACAGTCACAATCACAATCAATAGATAAGAAATTCATAACTGTTATATAAACAATTGGTTTATTTTGTGTTGCAAAATAATCAGATACTGCTTTAGCAGCTTCAGCCATAGATTCAATAAAATCAATCTGTTCTGGTAAATTATCCCATAAAATCTTAGGATCATCCGTAAAACCAGCTGAACGAATATAAGCTTTACCATTTCTAGAAGCAATACCAATAGATTGATTCTTTAAATTAGCACCAAAGCCTCCCATCGCATGGCCTTTACCATGAGCCAAGTTTAACATAGAATCATAATTATCTAAATTCACACCAATAATATCGTAATCCAAATGCTTACCACCATTCACTGGTATCTTCTTTTCTCCAGGTGCATCCATAATATCTACATCTGCAAATGAAGTAAATCCATGATCTTGCGCTACTTTCATATGAGCTTTTAAAATATTTCTTTCACCACGATAAGCTGTATTACATTCAACTATTGTACCATTTAATTTCTTTACTAATGGAGCAATTAAATCAGCTTTTAAATAACCTCTAGCACCAGCTTCGCCCGTAGAAACTTTAACAGCAACTTTACCTGTTAATTCTACGCCCACTGCTTCATAGATTTTAATTAAACTCTCACTTGTAATTTCTTTTGTAAAATAAACTTTAGATTTTTCCATGATTTTCTTCCTCCTCACACTTTTCAATTTTATAGTTTAATCTTTCTAATGTTTCCTGAATACTTCTTTGTTTTTCTAATAACCTTTTGCGTTGTTCTTGAAGTAATTCTTTTCTAGCACTCACTGTTGATGGACCTTGATCATATAAATCAAAATATTGTTTCAATAATTTAATTTCCACACCTGCTTCTCGCATACATTTGATAAATTCGATACGTTGGCACGTTATTTCATCATAATCTCTAATTCCTTTATTTCTTGGTACATCTTTTAATAATCCTATTTTTTCATAATATCTTAATGTATCCGTTGTTAGATTATATTTTTTAGAGACTTCAGATATTCTCATTTGCATCACCTGAAAGTATTATAATACTTGGAGTGAACTTCAAGTCAATAATTATTTTAAAAAGAACTAGAGAATCTAGTTCTTAATAATCATGAGGTTCTTTAGGCATAATAAATGCTGCAATGAGATAAATCCATATTCCAGCACTATAGCCAAAAATCAATAATACTGCAATAATTCTAACAATTGTTGAATCAACATCAAAATACTCTGCAATACCACCACACACACCACAAATCATGGAATCACGAGATGAACGATAAAGTTTTTTAGACATGATATCCCCTCCTGTTTTTTTAATTTTCTTTTGCTACCTTAGCTAAAGCTAATGCACCACAAATACCTGCATTATCGCCAAGTCCTGGATAAACAACATAATCTTTAATCTTATCTGTTGTTATTTCTTCTTTTTGGATATAACCATTTAATCTCTCTTGTAGATACTTATGAATTTGAGGGAATAATTGTTTTTGATGCATAACCCCACCACCTAAAATAATCTTCTTTGGTGATAATGTTAATACATAAATAGCTAGTGCTTGAGCAATATACCAAGCTTCCAAATCCCATGCAGGATGATCAGCTGGTAATTCACTACCCTTTTTACCCCATCTTTCTTCAATGGCAGGGCCAGCTGCCATACCTTCAAAACATGTACCATGATAAGGACATTTTCCCTTATAAGGATCATCTTCTCTAACATTCATCAACATATGTCCCGTTTCAGGATGCAACAAACCATGAACCAAATTGCCTTCTACTATGGCACCACCACCAATACCAGTTCCAATCGTCAAATATAAAGCACTATCTAAACCCTTTGCTGCGCCAAAATAAGCTTCACCCAAACACGCACCATTCACATCTGTATCAAAACCAATAGGTGTATCAGGGAAAGCTTCTGCTAAAACTCCTACAATATTATAATTAGCCCATCCTGGTTTAGGTGTTGTCGTAATATAACCATAAGTAGGTGAGTTCTTATCTGGATCAATTGGTCCAAAACATCCCAAACCAATAGCTTCTACATTTTTATCCTTAAAAAATGCAATAGTTTCTTTCATCGTTTCATCTGGTGATGTTGTAGGAAAAGATGCTCTTTCTAATACTTCACCATTTTCATTGCCAATTGCCACTACAAACTTTGTTCCACCTGCTTCAATAGCTCCTAATTTCATTTGTCATTCTCCTTCATTTTTTCTTCTGCTTCTTCAATATTTTGATAATCATACAATTTAACTGTTTCCTTCATAATTTCAGTTACAATATTTTGTTTATGATTCATCATTTCTACCAACATTTTACCATATAAATAGAGGCTTTGAGAAGAATAAGTTAATAATTCTCCTCTTAAATATGTTTCAAAAGAAGTTTCTTCTTTTTCATCTTCATAACTATGTATCTTTCTAGACAATGATGCTAATGTAGGATATTGTTGATTAAATTCTTCTTTCATAGTCACTTCAATTTGACATATTGTATTGATGATTTCTAATTTGTCTTCATCAATAATAGGTAATTGATCTTTAATCGTTTCATAGTATTGTGGATCACTACTAGCCATCATATAGCCATATTTTTCTGTAATAGGATTTCTACCTAGATTTTCATATTGATGTAAGTCATATAAATAACTTTCTAATACTTCATTATTATAAACACGAAATTGAGCCTTTCGATATTTTTCAAAATTTTCAAAGTCATCCTGACATTTAGCTCTACCATCAATATGCTTCGTTTCTTGCATAAACTTCCATTCTAATGTAATGATTTCATCTATCATTGTAAACTCCTAATATATAAGATACATGATCATCTAAAAAAGATGATTCACATGTTGTAAGATTAAGCTTTTTTAATTCAAATATAACACGTTGACATATGCTTTCCATGATTGTTTCTTTATCATCAGATTCTATTAAATAATGAAGTGATTCTTTCAAATCATTCAATATCACACAATCTTTTATGCCATAATAGCTCCATTTATAATAAGGTTTGTATTTTTGATTTAAGATATATATGACAGATATAGTTGCATCAATAAATGTAGATAGACATAATTGTAATGCTACTTTATCTTTTCTTTGTAGAATACGTTGATAATTATATTGACCACATTGTGACATTAAGTGAAGATTTTTAGCTAACTTCATTAATTGTATGTTTTTAGGATAGTATAATAAATATTCTCTTATTTTTGTAACTAGTCCATAATTATCTACAAATATTTTTCCATTGATACAATTAAGCAATGTCATTTCATCTATATCTAACCAATCCTCCTCATTTTGCGGATACACAAAGAAGTCATCAATACATTGTACGCCAACTCTATGAATAGCTTGTGATGTTGTATTTCTTTGAAAGCCCATAAAGTTTTTTGGTAAAGCATCATAGGCTTTTTGTAAATCAGGATGTATTTTATCATATATGTTTTTAGGTAACCAAATACAAAAGCATGGTCCAAAATCGTGGTCATGCGACAATTCATCATCATAGCCTAGGCAATCTGATCCTTCACCACATAAACCAATAGCCATGTATGATATATATTCTTTAAAATTTTCTAGCATTTCTATGCCATATTGTTGATAGTATTTTTCACATAGTTCTAATCCTTTTATATGTGACTTATTTTCAACATTTTTCTTATTTTCTAAAACTATTTGATATTCTTTATTATGGCCATACAATTCATTGAGTTTTTCTAGTATATCATCATAAAGTTGTAGAGATTGTTCATATTGATGATCTAAACTATATTGATATGCTTTTAATGATAAAGCTGCATAGTAATGTGTATCTAGATAATCTAATGATTCAAAGAGTGATAATGATTGATTTAAATAGTCTAAAGCTTGATCATTTTGATTTAATTGATAATACATTTGAGAAAGATTACTATAAGTTATCGCTATTTCTACTTCACTATGATGAATACTTTGCATAATAGATAAGGCTTTTGTTTCATAATTAATTGCTTTATCAAGATCACCTAACTCTTGATATAATAAAGATATATTATTATAAAATGATGCTAGACGTTCATCATGCTGATCAAGTTTTTGATATATAACTTCTACTTTGCGATAATAATCCAACGCTTCTAAATATCTGCCACCTGCTCTATATAAGGTTGCAATATTTAAATAACATGTACCTGCTTCGATAGTATTTTCCAAATGATGAGATAATAATATTTTTTCTGATTGAAAAGCTATCGTATAACCCAAATCAAATTGAGAAGTGACACGATAATAACCCATTAATTCACTTAATAATCCTAATACCAAATCATCTCTACTATCTTGCATGGCTTTATTTAATTGATTGAGTAAATATGCATAGGCTTCATCTAATTGTTGATGAGCATAAAAATAATCTAGTTGTTCATATATTTTATTCATGTTTACGCAATGCATCTTTCATTCCTTTTAGTATCACATCTCTCGCTTTAATGGCATCTTCTTTGCTTAGCGGCTCTATATCTTTTAGTGGATAATCGTAGCCTAAATTATCATATTTAACTTTACCCATTGTATGATATGGTAATACATCTAATGCTTTAAGATGTTTTAATGTAGCGATAAATTCGCCTAATCGATATAAATATGTATCATTTTGGGTAATCGTTGGTACAACGACATGTCTTATCCATATTTCAACACCTTTATCATCAATATAATGAGCAAATTTTAATATCATATCATTAGGTTGACTAGTAAGTTTTACATGTTCTATAGGATCAATATGTTTGATATCCAACATAACTAAGTCTGTAACGGCTAATAATCTATCCATCTTCTTTAAATAATCAGGATTTTCATTAAAAGTAATACCCGAAGTATCTAAACAAGTATGAATGCCTTGATGATGACATGTTTCAAATAATTCTGTTAAAAAGTCTATTTGTAAGAGTGGTTCTCCACCAGTGCATGTAATCCCACCATTTTTATAAAATTCTTTCTTTGAATTAAACATTTTTAAAATATCATCCACACTCATGGTTTCACCAACATGAGGTTGCCATGTATCAGGATTATGACAATACAAGCAACGCATTGGACATCCTTGGAAGAAAACTACAAATCTTATACCTGGTCCATCAACTGTTCCACAACTTTCTGTTGAATGAATATAACCTTCCATAAAAACACCACCTTTCATATATTTTACCATAAAAAAGGAATCAATGAAATTGATTCCCTTTTAAGTCTATAATAATTTTTATTATTTATTATATTCTTCCCAGATATCATTAAAAATCTTGATTGCATTAAAGTTAACAAAATCTTCTTCATTAACAACTTTAACAATTTTATCAGGATATGCAGCAGCAATTCTATCATAAGCACTTCTTAATTGTGGTTCAATTAAGATAACATCAGCTAAATCAGCAGAATATTCAACTGCATGTTCTGATGCAGACCATACATTTAAATCTTTAGTTTTACGAGAACCTGCATCTTTTAATTTTGAAGCAAATAATGTAGAAGTAACTCCAGCAACACAACATAATAAGATTTTCATTTATTCATCCTCCTCAATAGTGTTCTTATCATTTTACTTTGAAAGGAGACAATTTAAATGTCTCCTAAATTTTTATAAAGATTCGTGGAATGTACGTGAAATAACATCGTCTTGCTGTTCCTTTGTAAGTTTTACAAAGTTAACAGCATATCCAGAAACACGAATTGTTAATTGAGGATATTTTTCAGGATGTTTTTGAGCATCTAATAAAGTATCTCTATTTAATACATTAACATTTAAATGATGTCCACCTTTTTCAGCATAAGCATCTAACATACCAACTAAATTTTCAACTTGTTGTTCACTAGCCATAATTATTCTCCTTTACTAATATTCATCATCGTCATCCATTGGTAAATTTGGAATCTTACAAGCAGTATCACCACTATCACAATCCATCTTTGACACAACAGTAACGTCCTCCATTTCAATTTGAGCATCTTCATTCACTTTAACATTAATATGTCCTGAACCAGAGCTCATATGACCATCTAACATTTTAACTAACTCTTCAATTTCTTTTTGAGTAGCCATTTATAAACACTTCTTTCTAATTACCTTCTTTGATAGATTCAATATCTAAATCACCAGCAAATACAGCATCATCCTTACCTAAAGCATTAGGAATGATTGTGAATGTATTAGAAATACCATCTTGAGCATCTTTGAATGGTAACTTAGCAACTGATGATAATGAAGAAATAGCACCATGAGTATCTCTACCGTGCATTGGGTTAGCACCTGGAGCAAATGGTTCTCCACCTTTTCTACCATCAGGAGTACTTCCTGTTGCTTTACCATAAACAACATTAGAAGTAATTGTTAAGATAGAAGTTGTAGGAATAGAATCTCTATAAGTATGATGAGAACGAACCATATCCATGAATGTTTCAACCAACCATTGAGCGATTTCATCAGCACGATCATCATCGTTACCATATTTAGGGAAATCTCCTTCTACTTCATAATCAACAACAACACCATCATCATCTCTAATACATTTAACTTTAGCATACTTAATAGCTGATAATGAGTCTGTTACAACTGATAAACCAGCAATACCAGTAGCGAAGTAACGTTTAACTTCTCTATCATGTAAAGCCATTTGGATTCTTTCATAAGCATATTTATCATGCATATAATGGATAATATTTAAAGCATTTACATAAACACCAGCAAGCCAAGCCATCATATCAGTATATTTTTCAATAACATCATCATAATCTAAGTAATCACCAACAACCGGACGATATTTAGGTCCAACTTGTTTCTTAGATTTTTCATCAACACCACCATTGATAGCATACAATAAGCACTTAGCTAAGTTAGCACGAGCACCGAAGAATTGCATTTCCTTACCAACACGCATTGATGATACACAACATGCAATGGCATAATCATCACCATGAGTAACACGCATTAAATCATCATTTTCATATTGAATTGATGAAGTTTCAATTGAAGTCTTAGCACAGAACGCTTTAAAGTTAGCAGGTAATCTTGTAGACCACAATACTGTCATATTTGGTTCTGGTGCAGTTCCTAAGTTAGATAGTGTATGTAAATATCTATATGAAGTCTTAGTAACCATATGACGACCATCAACACCAACACCACCGATTGATTCAGTTACCCAAGTAGGGTCACCAGCGAAGATTGAATTATATTCTGGAGTTCTTGCGAATTTTACTAATCTTAACTTCATAATGAAATGATCAATAAATTCTTGAACTTCTTCTTCAGTATATTTACCATTAGCTAAATCTCTTTCTACATAAATATCAATAAATGTAGAAGTTCTACCCAATGACATTGCTGCCCCGTTTTGTTCCTTTACAGCACCCAAATAACCAAAGTATGTCCATTGAATAGCTTCTTTACAGTCTTTAGCAGGTTTAGAAATATCGAAACCATACTTAAAGCCCATTTCTTTTAATTCACCTAAAGCTCTAATTTGTTCAGATAATTCTTCTCTTAAACGAATAACACTAGAAGTCATTCTCTTTTGTGTAGTAGCTAATTGATTCTTCTTATCTTCAATTAATAAATCAACACCATATAAAGCTACTCTACGATAATCTCCAATAATACGTCCTCTACCATATCCATCAGGTAAACCAGTAATAACATGAGATGAACGACAAGCTCTAATTTCTGGTGTATAAACATCAAATACACCTTGGTTATGAGTTTTTCTATATTCTCTAAAAATATAAGAAATTTCTGGATCCACCTTATAACCATTAGTTTCACAAGCTTGTTCAGCAATACGAATACCACCAAAAGGTTGTAAAGATCTCTTGAAAGGTTTATCAGTTTGGAAACCAACAATCTTTTCTTTTGATCTATCTAAATAACCAGCATCATGAGAAGTTAATGTAGATACAACTTTTGTATCCATGTCTAAAACACCACCAGCTTCTCTTTCTTGTCTAGTTAAATCCATAACCTGATCCCATAAATCTTTTGTGTTTTGTGTAGGACCTGCCAAGAATGAATCGTCTCCATCATAAGGAGTATAATTTAATTGAATAAAATCTCTTAAATTAACATCTTTATTCCATTTTCCTGCTTGGAAACCATCCCAAGCATCATTCCATTTTACTTTAAATGTCATCTTAAAACCCCCTGTTTAAATTTTCGTGTTAATTATAACATTCTTAATAAATATTCACAATGGGAATAAACCAAATTTTCAAAAGAATTTAAACATAAAATTTGTCTATTCCACTCTGTTAATTTGACTATATCATGAATGATTTAAAAAATCTATTTATATGCATTATTATTTTCACAAACAAAAAATACCAATTTATGAATTGGTATTTTTCCTATCTGTATTCTGTTACGGGAAAACGAATACTATTATAGATATTTGGGACACGCATATAATAGCACATTTTATATATTATTTTTTTCAAATTATGAAAATATGCATTTTTTTATATTTTAAAATTATCATTTTCTATAATTTTCCTATATTTATCTTTCTTTAAATACAATTTCTATCAAGAAAAATTGTTCATCTTCTTCACTTTTATCTTCAATAATATATCTTAAATTATCTTGTCCTATATAAAGTTTTACAGGAGTTAATGGTCTGATTTCTTTTTTATAAAGAATATGTAATTCGGATGTAAAATATTTTTCATGAATTTTATAATCTATTAAATCTAAAGCCCAATCTATATATCGTACATTATTCATATGTTGATTCGTATCAACATCACTATATAATACTTGTCTTGTTTGAATATGTTGTAAAGGTATATCAATGGTGATATCTTTTGGTGAATCTAATGTTGGAAGTTGCTTGCTTTGTGGTACTTTTATACCTATTCTTTTAGGTGCTACAATACGTCTATTAGCAATATCAATTAAAGTCCATATAGATGTACCAAAACCTATTTGTTGATTATCTCTATTAATAAAATAATATCTAGGGAATGTTACAAATGTACTATGAGAAAAAGTTGTTGATAACTCAATGATATCTTTATAACAAATAGGTTTATCTAAATATAAAGATTGCTTAGCTACTACCCAACCATAATGCTTAGCCATTGTATCATTCCAAAAACCATATTCAGTTGCATTATTTGTCGCAATCCTGGCAAATTGATCTACAATATTATTAATACGATATTCACCCATATAATCAACATCACCAAAATCCACTTCTATTTTTTTATATGTCATATATTCATCCATTTGTTTCACATCCTTATTAGTATTATATACCCTTTCAACAAATATTTCACTTATTTCATTTTTTTCTTTGCGAATATAAAAAATCCATGTATAATAAGAACATATGAAAGGAAGTACATTGTTATGCAAGACACAATCTTAGATATGTTAGCGGTTATCATGGTGGTTGTTACACTTTGGTTTACTTATTCTATTGCCAACATTATTGTTACAATATTTAATGCTCGAAGAAAGGATAAAGATTTAAAATTTTGTTTAAGCAGGAATGGTTATATCTTTTATATTATATTAACTATCCTTTATTTAGCATGTTTTATAGGTGGTATTGGTTGTTCTATTTATGGTATTATGCATGGTTATAGTGGATGGTATAGAAATGGTATGAATGTTGCAGCTTTAATGAGTTTGATTTACGCATATATGCTTTCTAGCATTGTATTATTAGGTAAAAAGCATATGATGGTTGGTCGAATGCTGATTGATTATCGTAAACTTAAAAAAGTTAATTTTACTTTTGATAATAAGATGTCATTTGTATATATGCAAAAAGATTTTAATTTCTCAACTCGATTTGCCGATAAAACAAAACTAAGAAAAGTTATCTTTAAATGATAAAGAGATTGTTGCCAATCTCTTTTTAATTATTATCATGTTGAACATCAAATTGACTATAATATAAATGATGATAAAAGCCATGTTTTTCTAATAATTCCTCATGTTTTCCTTGTTCAATAATTTGTCCATGATTCATAACGAGTATTTGATCTGCTTTTTGAATAGTAGATAAACGATGAGCAACGATGAAAGTCGTTCGATTTTGCATCATTGTATCAAAAGCATCTTGAACTTGTCTTTCTGTACGTGTATCAATAGAACTTGTTGCTTCATCTAAAATAAGCATTGGTGGTTTCATCAACATAATTCGAGCAATACATAATAATTGTTTTTGTCCCTGTGATAAATTACCACCTTCTTCACTAACCATCGTATCATAACCATCTTTTAATTGGATAATGAATTTATGAGCATGTGCATTTTTAGCAGCTTCAATGATTTCTTCATCAGTGGCTTCTTTACCATAAGCTATATTTTCCTTAATTGTACCATTAAATAACCATGATTCTTGTAGTACCATACCATAAAGGCTACGTAAATAATCACGATCCATATTCATAGTATCAATACCATCAATATAAATATGACCTTTAAGAGGATCATAAAAACGCATAAGTAAATTAATGAGTGTTGTTTTACCACATCCTGTAGGTCCTACAATTGCAATGGTTTGACCTGGTTTAGCTTCAACATTTAGATTTTCAATCAGTTTTTGCTTAGGTTCATATGAAAAAGTTAAATCAACAATCTGAACATGACCTTGAGGATGAGTGATTGTTTGTGGTGATTGAACTTCTTTTTCAACAGGTGTATCTAAGATATCAAAAATTCTAGCTGCTGAAGCTAAAGCAGTTTGTAATTCAGTAAAGACATTGGATATTTCATTGAATGGTTTTGTATATTGATTGGCATATGTAAGAAAACTTGAAAGTGAACCTACACTCATATGTCCTGATACAGCATATAAAGAACCAGCAACACATACAGAGGCATAAACAATATTATTAACAACTCTAGTACTAGGATTAGCTAAAGCGCCTAAAAATTGTGATTTAACACCACTTACATAAACACGTTGATTGATTTCTTCAAATACTTCCTGATTGGTTTTTTCATATGCAAAAGCTTTGACAATTTTTTGATGACCAATCATTTCTTCTATATAAGCACTCATTTCTCCTCTTAGAGCTAATTGTTCTTGAAAATATTTATATGTTTTATTTGCAATGACTGTAGCAACTACTAATGATAAAGGTGTTAATACAATGACAATCATAGCAATGGGAACATTGATATATAACATAAAACAAATAGTACCAATAATGGTAGCAATGCCATTAAAAAGATGGGTAAATCCTTGTAAAAGACCATCACCAATCAAATCAATATCATTACTCATACGACTCAATAAATCTCCATGAGGATGAGAGTCAATATAACTTAAGGGTAATTTAGAGTATTTTTCAAATAATTGATCACGTAAATCTTTAGTAATAGCATAAGTCATCTTATTCGATAATCTAACCACTAATAAATCAAAAATCTCTGCAACCATGACACTTAAAGCAATATAAATCAAAATTTGATATAACAAATCAAAATCAACCTGATTAACACCAATAACATGATCAACAGCCCTACCAATAAGAACTGGTGTTAATAATGTAAAAATAATTTGTATAGCTGAACATATTAAAGCTAAATACAAATATTTCAAATAAGGCTTACAAAATGTTAGTAAACGTTTAATCGTCTTCATGTCCATTTATGCTACCTCCTTTGATAATTGTGAATGAACAATTTCCTGATATATTAAGCAATCTTTCATTAGTTGTTGATGATTACCCATACCTACTAACTGCCCATGACTTAAAACTAATATCTTATCAGCATGCATTAAACTACTAACACGTTGACTAACAATAATCGTAGTCTGATCTAAAGAGGCTAAAGACTTTCTTAAAGCAGCATCTGTGGCAAAGTCTAAGGCACTTGCGCTATCATCTAATATCAATAATTCAGGCTTTTTAACCAATGCTCTAGCAATCGTTAGTCGTTGTCTTTGTCCTCCTGACAAATTATGACCATCTTGATTGATATAAGTATCAATACCTTCACTTAAATCATAAACAAACGATGCTTGTGCCAATTGTAATGCCTCATCAATTTCTTCATCAGTTGCATCTTGTTTACCCCAACATATGTTTTTTCTAACAGTGCCGCTAAAAAGCACTGCTTGTTGAGGAACAAAGCCCATCATTTCACGAAGTGATTCTAAAGTATAATTTTGAATGGGTTTATCTTTAATATATATTTGGCCACTACTTACTTCGTAAAAACGTCCAATCAAATTCACTAATGTTGTCTTACCTGAACCTGTTCCACCAATAATACCAATTGTTTCTCCCTGATCAATAGTAAAAGAAACATCTTCAATGGCTTTGGCATTATGATAATTAAAAGAAACATGATCAAATCTTACAAGTGGTGCATCACTAACACCATTTGTTTCATTGCCACCAATAATAGTTGGTTGAATATTTAAAATAGCATTGACCCTCTTATAACAAGCTGATGCTTTAATTAATATAAGTATTGTATTAGCAAATGCAATCATCGCTAATAAAATTGAATTCATATAATTAATCAGAGCTACAATTTCCCCTTGAGTTAAAGTTCCTACATTAACCTTAATGGCACCAACATATAATACTAACATAATGCCACAATTAACAATAATATTTGTAAAAGGATTTAATAATGCCGATATTTTACCAACACCAATTTGTTCATCTTTTTGTTTAGATGTAGCTTCATGAAATCTTTTTCTTTCATATTGTTGTTTAGAAAAAGCACGTATTACTCTTATACCTGATAAATTTTCACGGCATATTAAAGCAACATGATCCAATTGTTTTTGAATATTTGTATATAGAGGTAATGACTTAAACATTACCATATAAATCGTTAAAGCAATCAAAGGAGCACAAAGCATAAAAATCAGCGCCATTTGAAAGTTAATACGAAAAGCCATTACCAATGAGCCAATAATTAAGAATGGACCTCTTGAACATAAACGAATAATCATAGCTACCGCTAATTGTATTTGCACAATATCATTACTCATACGTGTAATTAATGAAGGTGTTCCGATATTATCAATCTCTTCATAATCAAAAGCATTGATAGCTTTATACATATCATTTCTAAGATATGTACCAAAACCTTGAGATGTTTTAGAGGCAAAATATTGACAAACCAAAGCACAGCCATAACCTGCAAAAGTTAAAAAGAACATTAATGCACCCATTTTTATAATATAATTCGTATCACTATTACCTATACCATTATCGATAATATCTGCTACGATTAATGGTACCATTAATTCAAAAAAAGCTTCAATTAATTTAAAACCAAATCCTGTTATCGCCTCTTTACGATATGGTTTAATATATTTCTTCCACATAGTATGAATCCCCTTTCTTGAATTATTATAGTCAAAATGCTATTATATGTAAAATATATATTATATATATTTATTATACTTTTTTTATATGGAGGTAATTATGGATATTAAACAAATGTATTATTTTAAAACCATCGTTGAAGAAGGTACTATTTCTAAAGCAGCACAAAAGCTTCATATGGCTCAGCCACCATTATCAATGCAACTAAAGCAGTTAGAAGAAGAACTGAATACACAATTAATTATTCGAAGTCGACGTGGCAATGAATTAACACCTGCAGGCAAGTTATTTTATAAGCGTTCTTTACAGATTTTATCGCTTAGTGAACTCACCATGCATGAAATTAGTGGCTTGGAAAATAAATTTTTGCGTATTGGTATGACGTCATCTAATCATTCACTTATATCTTATTTGGATCATGATTTTATAACAGATAATAAAATATCTTTTCGTATTCATGAAGGATCAACCTATGAAATGATTGATTTACTATTAACTCATAGCATCGATATTGCTTTTGTGCGTACACCTTTTGATCAAAATCAAGTTGAAACAACACTTTTATTCAAAGAACCTATGATGGCTGTTGGCCAGGAACATTTTTTTAATAAATCTATGCCATATATCAAGGATTATCATGATATTCCTTTAATCATTCACCAAAGATATCTTTCTTTCATTAGTGATTATTGCTTGCAATACCAATTTCATCCGATCATTAAATTAACCTGTGATGATTCCCGTACATCTTTATTATATGCCAAATATGATTATGGTGTTGCGATTGTTCCTAAACGTGCTATTGATATCATTGATTTTCCTATACACGTAGAAGAACTAAAAGATAAACAACTCTATACATCCGTTGCCATTATTCATAGAAAAAATGAAAAACTAGATGATTATCTACAACAAATCATTAATGTTTATACTAATATTTTTAACCATTAAATCAATAATATACATTTGCAGAACTATTTTTTCTGTGACACATAAGAGTACTTTAACATCTTTCTTTCTTTTTCAATAGTGCAATAATCTTTACTCAATCGATAATTAATATCTGTTTTTAAAATAATATTATAATTCTTCAAGTAATCAATAAATCTTAAATTAATAAGTACACTTTGATCAACTTGATAAAAAATGCGTTTAAATAAACATTTCAAAAAGTAGTAATTTTTAATAGATGTTTTAAAGCTTTCATTATCTTTAGTAGTAATCGTAAAATCATCATAATTTGTTTCTACATATTGAATATCATCTAACATAAAAACGTGTTTCCTCTTAGTATCTTTCACAGGTAAAATACATTGAGTATTTAATACTACAACTTTCTCAACACTCTCACATAAAATATCAACTTCAACAGGCATTATAAAATAATCACTAACACCTAACTCAATCATTTCGTGGACATACAAATAACTATCCCAGATAAATATAATCTGCGATTCAGTATGAGTTGTCATAAATAAGCGAAGTAAATCTATATTCTCACCATCATCAGAAATAATTGCAATGGCAAGCAAATATTTATCATAAAATCTAAATTTTTGTAAATTGTCACAAATAATAATACAAATTGTATCGCTAAAATAATGTTTAAGTTTATTGATGATCAGATTGAGATAACATTGTCTTTGATCATATAATAATATTTTCATTATGTACCTCCTCTCCTCTTATTTTACAAAAGTCTAGTAGAAAGGTCAGCATATTTTTATATCAATTTTGGCATGTTTTTTCTGATTATTGCAAAAAATTGAAAAAAATCAGTTGCATTTCGCAAGAACTTTACCCATTGCGAATTAATATAGTGTATAATAAAAAAAAGGTGGTGAAAGCATGAGCACAATCGGTGAAAGATTAAAAATATTACGTAAAGAAGCTGGTCTATCTCAAAAACAAGTTGCTGAAACATTAAAAATGTCAAAACCAATTGTTTCTCAATATGAGTCAAACCAAAGAAAACCTTCTTTAGGAAAATTGATTCGTTTTTCACGTTTCTATAATGCATCATTAGATTACATTTGTGGTAACGTAGATGAAAAAGGACAATTATTAGGCGATATTGAAGCTTTATTAGCAACTGAAGAAAAATATCAAGGATAATTAAAAATGTGGTTAGTTACAAAAAATAGTATACAAATGTATACTATTTTTTATGTATGAATATTTATAATTTTTCAGGATATAATCCTTGATCAATTAATTTTTGAATACTCGATTTTACTGAATCTTTATCTTCTTTATAAGTCACACCATACCATTCATCATGGCTTGTAAGCACGTCAACACTAATTTTACCATCATGGAGTAAATCACCAATGATTGTTGGAAGAAGATATTCAGATTTTAAATCATCATTTTTTAAATGTGATAAGAATTCTTCAAAACCGCTATCTAAAACATCTAGAAAATCTGGATATAAGCCCCACATATTCATAGATACAACAGATTCTTTATCAATTTCTTTACCATCACTAATTGCTTTACCATTGATATGTTCAATGTTGTGAGTTTCTTCGATATCAACCAATCGGCCATTTTCTACCTGACAAACACCTCTAGTAACACCACCATTATCACTTAAAGTATTCTTAAGAATAAAGCCAACCATGCTTGCTTTTAAACCATCATCTCTATGATCAGCTGTTAAATAATCATAGGCTACTTTATAAGCTTCTTTACCATAATAATCATCAGCATTGATAACTAAAAAAGGCTCATTAATTAAACCCTTACAAGCAAGTATTGCTTGTCCTGTTCCCCATGGCTTACTTCTCTCACTAAAAGTTGCTTGATATTTTTCAGGGATATTATCAACTTCTTGATAAGCATACTCAACATGTACTTTCTTTTTTATTCTTTGGCCAATAACTTCATCAAAAGCTTCTTCTAGATCTTTTCTAATAACAAAGACCACCTTATTAAAACCTACGCTTAAAGCATCATATATCGAATAATCCATAATGATTTCACCATTTGGTCCCATGGCTTCTAGCTGCTTAATGCCACCACCGAATCTACTTCCAATTCCAGCTGCCATAACAACCAATGTAACATTTTTCATTTTTCCCACTCCTTCAAAAACATTATAACAATATATTTTTCTTCAAACAACCATAAATTATAAGAAATCTACAATATTTTTTGATATAATGATAGAGGTGATCAAAATGCAAAAGGCGTTAATTATTGGATCTTGTGTATGCGATGTCATTATACGTGTTCATCAATATCCTAAAATAAGTGAAGATGAAAATATTATATCACAAAGCTTACAACTTGGAGGATGTGCTTATAACGTTGCCTATATTTTGCAACAAATGCATGTTCCTTTTGATTTGTTTTCCCCTGTTGGTAAAGGTATTTATGGAGACTTTGTAAAAGAGAATCTAATCAATGAAGATATTTCAATTATGATTGAAAGCAATGATAATAATGGCTGTTGTTATTGTATTGTAGATGATAGTAGTGAACGTACTTTTTTATGCGAACATGGTGTAGAGTATTTATATACTAAAGATTATTTTAAGTTACTAGATATGAATAAATATGATTGTATTTATATTTGTGGTTTAGAAATTGAAGAGGTAACAGGAAATAATATCATTGATTTTTTAGAAGCTAATAATCATCAAACGATTTACTTTGCACCTGGTCCGAGAATTCATTTGATTGATGAAGATAAGATGCAAAGAATCTTTCAGTTACATCCTATTATTCATTTGAATGAACAAGAAATATTAACTTATACACATCAAGATGATGTCAATCAAGCTGTTGTATCTCTTTATGAATTATCTCAAAATGTTATTATTGTAACTTTAGGAAAACAGGGGTGTTATTACTATGATGGGTATCATAGCTATGTTGTTTCTACTGTTTCACAAGAAATAGAAAGCAGTGTTGGTGCTGGTGATAGTCATCTTGGTGGTATTATTGCTTGTAGAAAAAAAGGTTATGATTGGTATGATACATTGACTAATGCTAATAAAATAGCTGTACAAAAATTATCGCAATAATTATGTTAATTGTGTTAAGTGCCATTGTCATATTGTTTTTCTGGAAAAATAGGTTTAAAATATCAATGTTCTTTTTTTATCATATTAAGATGATGAATTTGACGCAACTTGACACTTAATGAGGTTTAGTGTATGATTATGCTAATGTAAAATGAGGGGATAATATGGAGGAAAACATGGACGAAAGTGTTGAAAAAAATAGTCCAAAAAAGTTTCAATTTAAACGTTTTTTGGCTGAGCATCCTAAACAAATAAGGATTGTATGTATTGTGATATTAGTTATCCTAATTATATATTTAATTGGTTGCTTTTATTATAATGGGCGTTTTTTAGCTAATACATCAATTAATGGTATTGATGTTTCTCATCAGAATTATAGCGAAACTATTGATACTCTAGAATCGAATTTATTGCATAAAGAATTGACTTTGACATTTGTTGATGAGGAAACAGAAATCGTTGACGAAGATGATGTTGGCATTACTTTAAATAGTGATGCACCTATTCAAAGTTATATTGATGATCAAAATATTTTTCTTTGGTTTGTCAATTTCTTTTCAAAGAATGACATTGAGGTTGAAGATATTTTAACTTATGATGATGAAAAGCTAACGACTTGTATTTCAAATTTAGAACATGTTGATTGTGAGCAAGAAGAACCAGTAGATGCTTATGTTAACTATGGTGATGATGGTTTTGAAATTGTAGATGAAGTGTTTGGAACAACGATTATTAATGATAATTTAAAAAATATTATATTTAATTCATTTTCTAATGAAGTATTAGAAGTAAATGTTGTAGATGAAGGTGGCTATCAGGAGCCTCAATTAACTGCTAGTGATGAAATTATTACGAATCTTTATGAATTAGCTAATCAATATTGCAATGCCACTATTACTTATTCTACGATTAGTGGTGATGTGACGTTAGATGGTGATGATATTTTAGAATGGTTATCTATTGATGAAAGCGGTAATTATTATTATGATGAAGATGAATATACTGCTTGTGCTAAAGAGTTTGTTAGTAGTTTGGCTAGTAAGATTAATCTTAATGGTAAGTCTATGACTTTTAAAGGTGCTAATGGTACCAGAACTGTAACTTGTAAAACATATGGTTATACATTGGATCAAGATGCAGAAGTAGAAGGTTTGATTGCTGATATTTTAGATGGTAAAAATGGAACAAGAACTCCAGAAGTTAGTGGTGTCCAGGCTTCTTATAGTAATGGTGGTTTAGGTTATACTTTTGTTGAAGTGGATTTAACGAATCAAAAAGCTTACTTTGTTAAGGATGGTAGTGTTGTTTGGTCTTCTGATTGTGTTTCAGGTTTAGCCAGTGATGCTGATAGAAAGACGCCTGCTGGTGGTTATTATATTTATTTTATGCAAAGAGATCGTACTTTGAGAGGTACTCAACAAGCAGATGGATCTTATGAATATGAGTCATTTGTTAATTATTGGATGGCTTTTAATGGTGGTATTGGTTTACATGATGCTTCTTGGCGTTCTTCATTTGGTGGTAGTATTTATTTAACTAATGGATCTCATGGATGTGTTAATTTACCAGTTAGTAAGGCTGCTGAATTATATAGTTATATCAGTTATTATACACCTGTTGTATGTTATTATTAAAACAAGCTTAGAGATTAACTCTAAGCTTGTTTATACCACAATATTTCTTTTTTCATCATTAATAAAACTTATTACATTAAGATATGTTTCATCTACACATCTTTGTCTAGCTTCTATTGATCCCCAGCCAACATGAGGTGTCAAAATAACCTTATTCATATCTTCAATTTGATAAATAACATCATCTTCTAATAATGGTTCATGTTCAAAAACATCTAATCCGACACCACCTAAATGTCCATTATTCAATACTTTAACCAAAGCTTTTTCTTCAATAATGCCACCTCTACCAACATTAATCAAATAAGCATTATCTTTCATCTTAAGCAAGGCTTTTTCATCAAACAAATAATGTGTTTGTTTATTTAAAGGTGCATGAATTGAAATAATATCAGATGTTGTTAGTAATGTACCAAAATCAACTTGTTGATAATCATCAGTATGATTATAGCCACTTGTTGAATAATATTGTACCGTTGCACCTAATGTTTCAGCAATATGAGCTACTTCGTGTCCTATAGCACCTAATCCTACAATACCCCAAGTAAGTGATGATATATCATGAAAATGATAATCAAAGAAACTAAATTGACCACTTTTTTCATAAGCTTTTGATTTAACATAATAATCATAAGCATTATTTTTTTCAATTAAATGTAAAGCTAAGGCTAACGTATGCTGTGCAACTGTATTTGTTGAATAACCTTTAATATTTCTAACCTCAATATGATTTTCTCTACAATAATCCAAATCAACATTATTAACACCAGTAGCAGTTAAACAAATAAGTTTCAATTGATTTAAGTCATGTAATATATCTTCATTCATGATATTCTTATTTGTAATTACAATTTCAGCATTCAATATTCTTTCACGAACTTGTGATTGCTCTGTTATTTCATAAATAGTCATATTTGGTAAATTTTTTAGTTTTGATAAATCAACATCTTTACCCAAACTATCACTTTGTAACATCACTATACGATAATTAGGACGATGTAACATTTCTAATATCTTTTCCAAGCTCATCATTGAAGCGAGCTTTCCAAAATAATAAGCTGTCTCATCATTACCTATATTATTATCTAAAACAACGCCACACATATCCAAATCATAAAATTGAAAAGCTAAAATCTGTTTTAATAAACATTGTGCCAATATTTTTGATTTATCCTCTTGATACATTTCTATAGCAGCTAATACATCTTCTTTAAAGGTTGATTGAAGCATAAGACATTGTTGTAAACATGAAACTAAGTTATCATGATGAGTAACTTCGTGATAAAAACTATCCTGTCTTAAAAAAGATAATACTAAATCATAATAATCCATAGGTACAGGTCTATTAAACCCCTTAGAAAAACTATAAAATAAAATCATATCATGCATTTTTTGATCCATTTTCATCATCTCCAAACAAATAAACCTCTACACGTTGTCTTTCAGCTTTAGCTTTATCATCATAGAAAATCATACATGTTGTCATTTTCTTCTTCGATATACTATACTTTAATAAATTATATGAAATATAACGACTCTTACTTTCTTTCAATCCACCTGTCGCACTGCCAGCACCAATATAATAAATACCATCTTCTTTTCTAAAGAAAGGTAAATGCTTATGACCATGTACTACATATTGAATATGATGCTTCTTTAACCATTGTATAAGTAAAGGTGCATCAACCAATACTTTTGAGGTTTCAACAATATTATTAATAAAAGTATTTTCATGCCATTTTGTCTTAATAAATTGAGCTTTTGTAATAGGATAAACATGATGATGCATCATTACTATAATCGTATAATCTTCCAAATGATCAATCACTGATAATTCTTCATCTATTTCATCTAATTGCCTTTGTCCAACTTTACCTCTAGCCAAATTTCCTTCACTTGTTGTATCCATCTTCACAAGAACAATCTTTTCATTTTCCAATACCTTAATACTTTCACCTAATAAATAAGCAATAACTTTACTTTTTTGCATTCTACCAAAATTAAAACCATGAACAATAACATCATGATTACCTAATATAAAAGTTACATCTGCTTTATAATTCTTTTTTAAATCAATCATAAAATCATGAGCTACATACATATTCTTACGATTAGGCAATTCCATTAAATCTCCTGTAATTAAAAACTTTACAGGTTGATTTGACTTTAATAAAGGTACTATATGATCCAATGAACTATAAAGACGTTCTAGTCCTTGTTCTGTTTTATTTTTGCCACCAAAATGAGTATCACTAATATGGATAAAATAAGAATCATCATCATATACATCATAAATTTGAAATAAATCATAACCCCAATCCATATATTGTCTTAAAGCTTTTAAATCATCATCATTATGAATTGGAATAAATATACGTTTATGTTCATTAAAAACTAGCATTCCAGGCCATTTATCGGCATTATTCATAGCATGAAAAAAAGCATCAAAGGGATCATAAAATGATAAATCTGATAATTGGAAATAGTCTTTAATATTATAAATATAATAATCTTGTATTTTTATATCATCCATATGAAAAACACTCTCTTGAGTAAATCCAGGAATTAATACAATATGAGTTTTATCAATATAAGCATCAGAAATTCTTTTGACTTCTTCAACAAAAGGAATATGTAGCAAATGATTAATATCTGATGCTTTCATTTTAGCTTGAAATAAATGTGTATCAGTTTCAATAATACTACGAAAAACATCACATTCTATATTTCTAGACAATAACCACTTACAATATCTCTGAATATATTCAAAAGATGATATGATATCTCGCATATAAGCTTGTTCATTATGATAAACCATGTTAAAAAAAGTGTTTATATAATCAATATCTTTCACTTTTCTCACCCCACTTATTTTTATTATACTACATTATACTTACAATAAACAAGAAAAAACTCCACAAGCTCTTACAGGGGAGAGAAGTAGTAAGAGTGTGGAGTGTCAATATATCATTGACAAATGTATCATAAACAACGAATATGAATTGAATGTTTCATTTCCCTTAATTATCGTTTTTAGCATTTTCATAAACAAAATCTTTTAGATTATATGAACATAAGAATTGAAATATCTCAAATACCTCTTCAGGTGTTTGTTTATAGTTTGTTTTAACCCAATCACGACATACAAATATAGATGCAGATGCTAAATAATGGGATAGATACTCTTTTGTGACAGGTGTTTTTGAAAAATCCACATCAAAATGTTCAAATATTGAATTATACATTCTTGTAAAAATATCCTCTAACATACTTTCAAAACTATTTTGACCTGTAATAGTAAAAGCGTGTTTAAAGAATTCTTGTTTGTCATAAATCGCCATAAGCATATTCATAGCAAATCTTCGACTCATTTCAGTTGGAGATAATGATTGATCTGTTTCAAAATCTTCAGTCATTAAACGATTCGTTAAATATTCTAAAGCATCATATTTATCCATAAAATGATTATAGAATGTTCCTCTAATTACACCTGTTTTATCGCATATTTGTTTAACTGTTATTTTTTCAAAAGGTTTTTCTAAAACAAGCAAATATAATCCTTCAGAAAGTAAATCCTTCATGTTAACTTTATTATAAAGAGGCATATATATCACTCCTTATAAAATTGAAGACATTTGAACAAAAGCGACAAGTAAAGATAGTATGCCACATGCCATATAAATCCCTTTTTGATAAGCTGCTCCTAAATAATAACCTAAAAATAAGCCAATATAAACTGCAGTAAAAGAAAAGCAGAAAGCAATAATCAATTGATTAATAATAGGTATATTTAAATAATAAAAACAAATACCTATGAGTAAAATATCAATACCTAAAATCCTGGCTTTTTTAAAACTATCCATACAATTAAAATTTAGATTGAGTCTTTCAACAAATTCATTTGAAGAAAAAGGTCTTAAAAAGAACATTAAACTCAAAGAAACCAAAACAATACAAGCAATATAGCGATTAATATTAATGAGTTTCTCTGTAAAAAAGATATCAGCAATGATATAACCTATCAGGATCATCATCATATTTGTTAAACCAAATACCAAGCTATGTTTGAAAGTCTTTTTAATTGTTAATTCATTAGTGGTTGCGCCATTTTCAATTGCATAAACAAAACAATCCAATGATGTACATATAATCAATATAATAAACCAAAGCATTTTATCAACTCCTATTTTTATTATACTGATTCATTAATCAATTACAAATAGGAAGAATAAAATTTATACAAATTATATATTTTGTCTAATTTTTTAAATCATTGATACTTGCAGAAATGATTTTAGATATCATTTCTACATCATAATCTAATTGCTTATCACTCATAATATATTGAATATCTAATGGCTGTAATATTTCTGATAATAGTTGAACACGTTGTTGATTATCAAGTTCTCCTATTTCACCTAGTATTTGTTTTCTTTGTTCTGGCGATAATTTTCCTTCATATTTTTTTCTTTTTCCCACTTTTAATGCTGAAGAAGCATCCATTGATTCTGTAAAATAACCCTCTAATAATTGATATATTTCATTCATCAGAGAAGATACATGTATCACTGTAGGAATACCAATAGCAATAGTAGGGACACCTAAATTAGCTTCATTTAAAGCTTTACGATGATTTCCTACACCGCTACCAGGATAAATACCAGCATCATTAATCTGTATCACATGACATAATTTTTCATAACTTAATGCACACAAAGCATCAAAAGCAATAATTAAATCTGGTTTCATTTCCTTAACAATACAACCAATAATATCTGCTGTTTCCATACCAGTATGCGCCATGACTCCTGGAATCATATTCATTGTGTCATAATATTGATGTAGATGTCGTTGTCCAATATGATAGTGGTGTGTTGCGCGTAAATGCTGAACTATCTTAGAACCAATCGAATCACTTGTAAGCGTAGCATTACCTAAACCAACAAATAATATCAATGGATCTTTTTTATGTGATTTTTGTTTAATGAGTGCTATAAGTTGTTTTTTTAATTGATTGGATAATGTGGCTATATCATCATAATTTTCAAAACTTAATTCAATATAATGACCTACATCATGAGGATAAAGATCACTTTTTCTTAATATTTCAAATGTTTCAACGAGTATTTGATTAACTCTTTTTTGACTATGCTTATAGTCTTTATCTAATATAGCTTTTCCTAAAGATTCAATAGCTAAATCACTTCTAGTATAATATTTATTCATTTTCTCACCATAAATATTATAGACAACCTCAAAAAAATATAATCATTTATTCATAAAATGATTGCATTCATCCTTTTTTTTCGCTATAATAACAAAGCGAGTAAAAGAGAGGTGAATGATTATGGCAAACATGAAACAACAAATTAAACGTTATAAGAACGCTGATAAAAAACATGCTTCTAATGTATCATATAAGAGTGCATTAAAAACAGCTATTAAGAAAGTAAGAGCTGAAGTTGAAGCTGGAAATAAAGAAGCTGCAGTTGCTGCATATAATGATGTAGCATCAAAATTAGATGCTTCAGTATCAAAGGGAATTCATCATAAGAATTATGCTTCTAGACAAAAATCTAAATTATCAAGATTAGTGAATACTTTAGATTAAAGATATACCAAGTATATCTTTTTTTATGTCTAAAGTATGTTGATTTTAGGTGAATTTAAGCTATAATAAAGGATATTAGAAAGAGAGGTTTATTATGGCAAAATCAAGGTCAATTGTGAAGCAAGCCTCTATTCTTGCGATAGCGGGGATTTTGGTAAGAATTATTGGATTATTATATCGTAGTCCATTAACACATTTAATTACAGCAGAAGGTATGGGTTATTATTCTACTGCCTATAATATATATGCTATGATATTATTGTTGTCATCCTATAGTATTCCAACTGCAATATCTAAATTGATTAGTGAAAAACTAGTATTGAATCAATATGATAATGTTCAAAAGATATTAAGGTGTTCTTTTATTTATATATGTGTCATTGGTGGTAGTGCTGCCTTGTTGTGTTTTATTTTAGCACCATTACTTGTAACAGAATATTCGGTAACAGCTTTACGAGTGCTTTGTCCAACGATTTTCTTATCTGGATTATTAGGTGTTTTTAGAGGTTATTTTCAGGCTCATCAGATTACGATTTATACATCTATTTCACAAATTGTTGAACAGTTATTAAATGCCATTGTTTCTGTTGGAGCTGCATGGTTATTTATTCAACCTTATATTTCAACTGGTGGTACACAAATGGCTTCTGTAGGTGCTGCTGGTAGTGCTTTAGGTACTGGTGCAGGTGTTTTGATAGGCCTTATTTATATGTTATGTATTTATTTAAGGAAGCATCAAAATTTGATTATTAAAAATGATGCAGATCCTTATACAGATTCTTATAAAGATATCTTTAAAATGATTTTAAATATTGTGACACCTATTATTTTTGCAACATGTATATATAATATTGTTACAACAATGGATATGTATATTTTCTATGGTGTTTTAGGAGATTCTACAGAAATAGTAACATTATATGGTATTTATTCAGGTGAATATGTGACATTGCAAAATGTGCCAGTGGCTTTAGCAAGTGCAATGTCTACAGCTTCTATACCAGCCATTGCTTCTGCTTTTTCTATCAAAGATTATAATCAAGTTAAAGAAAATATTCGTTCTGGTATTAATGTAACCATGATGATATTAATTCCAGCAGCTGTTGGTATGTCAGTATTAGCTTATCCAATTATGGGACTGCTATTTCCACAGGAAAGCACGATTCAAACAGCAACCACCCTACTAACATTTGGTACACCAGCTGTTGTTTTCTATGGTTTATCAACACTTACAAATGGTATTCTGCAAGCTTTAGGAAAAGTTAATGAGCCATTAAAGAATGCTGCAATATCTTTAGTAATTAATGCAGTTATTACTTTCTTATTATTGGCTTTAACACCACTAAAAGTTTATGGTTTATTATTAGGTAATATTCTTTATGGATTATCTGTTTGTCTTTTAAATCAACTTTCACTTCATAAAGCTATATCATACAAACAATATTACAAAACAACATTCCTATTACCTCTATTGGCTTCAGCAATTATGGGTGTTATTGTTTGGATTTGTTATAAAGTATTATTTATGTTAACACATATGGTGTTCGTTCCATTGATGTTATCAATTGTTGTTGGTGTTGTGGTATATTTCCTTGTAATATTCTATATGTCTAGTGATCATCCTGAATACTTAGATGCTATTCCTTATGCTAATAAAATTGCTCAAAGATTAAGACATTAAGCCTGTTATCAGGCTTTTTTTAATAAAATAAAAAAAGTCCTAACCAAGGACTATTTTTTATAAGATCTGTTGACCTTTATAAGTTCCACAATGTTTACATACTCTGTGAGATAATTTATATTCTCCACAGTTTGGGCATATAACTACTGATGGTACTGTTAATTTGTCATGTGTTCTTCTCTTATCTCTTCTTGTTGAAGAAACTCTTCTTTGTGGTACTGCCATTTGAATTAACCTCCTTATTCTTTATCCTTAAAATAATCCTTAAGTACTGCTAATCGAGGATCAATTTCCTCTTCATCAGATGAATCATCAACATCAGATTCATCCATAACCTTCCAACCTTTTCCCTGGGTTTGTAAAACTGCATCTTCCTTTACAACACGCATTGGTATCTCTAACATAATTTCCTGAAAAATAACAGGTGTTAAATCTACAATATCCTTTTTTACTTCAATCACATCTTCTTCAAAATCAGGCTTATAAAAAGCAAAAACGCTAGAAGAAGAAATTTCAAAAGGATAATCAACGTCTTCTAAAGAAATCGCACATGGTAAAATCATTTCACCATCAATTTGATATTCAATGTACAATTGACGACTTTTTTGATCATATTGACCATGACCTGTCACATGAATTTCACTCAAACCATTAATTTGAGAAAGGTTATGAAACATCTCAGAAGGAAAATTTAACGTTTCATCAAAATCAAAACAGTTGTTTTTTTGCTTTAAAATCCATTGTAAATTCCACTTCAAAAAAATCACCCTTTACACTGCAATCAACATTATATATAAATCTTGTAAATATGTCAATTGAAATTTATTTTATTTCCCCTTTTTTTCATTATATGTTAAACTATTTGAAGAGGTGAAATATATGCGTATTTTAGGACTTATTGTGGAATATAATCCTTTTCATTATGGGCATGTCTATCATATTCATAAAGCTAAGGAATTAGTTCAGCCTGATTTAACAATCGCTGTAATGTCTTCTTCATTTGTGCAACGTGGGGAACCAGCAATTATTGATAAATGGCAAAGAAGTGCCATAGCTATTGAATATGGTATAGATATCATAATTGAATTATCTTTTGTCTATAGTTGTCAAAGTGCTGATTATTTTAGTCAGGGAGCGTTGTTTTTACTCAATGCTATGGGTGTAACTGATATATGTTTTGGTAGTGAGGAAGGAAATGTTGATATATTTATAGATATAGCCAAAACTATTAAGGATAATAAAGATATATATAATCATCATGTTAAAACCCATATGAAACAAGGACTTAGATATCCTGATGCTTGTAATCAAGCATTAGAAGATATTATGCATAGACAAATACGTAAACCAAATGATTTACTAGGCTTAAGTTATGTAAAAGAAATAATTAATCAAGATTATTCAATAACACCACATTGTATAACTAGAACTAATGATTATCATGATAATACCTTACAATCCATTTCTAGTGCTACAGCTTTAAGAAATGCCATATATAATCATCAAGATATAAGCAATAAATTACCACATAGTAAATTATATGAACATTACTATACATTAGAATATTATTTTCCTTACTTACAATATATTATTTCAATGTCTTCTAAAGAAGAGCTAAGAAATATTCATATGGTTGATGAAGGATTAGAAAACACTATGAAAAAAGTGATTATGCAAGTTCATAACGTGAATGAGCTTATAGATGCTTTATCTTCAAAACGTTATACAAAGCCTCGTATATCAAGAATGCTTATTCATATTTTAATGCATAATACCAAAGATGATATCAAACAAGCTATGAATCTTGATTATATAAGAATATTAGCTATGAATGATAATGGTCGAAATTATTTATCATATTATAAAAAAATAACACCTTATCCAATAATTACAAATATTTCCAAATATCATCATCCTGCTTTGGACATAGAAATTAAAGCCACACGATTATTAGCATTACAATCTGATAAAGACTTAATCAAAGAAGAATATGCCCATATCCCATATTTAACTTCTTGACATTAGCCATATTCTAGCATATGATTGTATCGATTTAAATACAATTTTATTGAGGGGTAATATGAACGAAGTAGAAATATTAGATACAATTAACGAAATAGGTTTCTTATTATTAAAACATGGAGCAGAGATATATCGTGTTGAAGAATCAATAAAACGTATGTGTGAAGCGTATTATTTTAAAGATATTGAAGTGTTTGCGCTTCCTACATACTTTACAATTTCACTCAAATTAACAGATGGAACACCTTATCATAGTTCAAAAGTTATACATAGTAGTCATATTCATTTAGATCATCTTCATGAATTGAATCAATTAGTAAGAGAAGTATCCAATCAACAATTAACATATCATGAAATTAAAGATAGTATTGATAGTATTAAAAATGATCAATTAGACTTACCATTAATTCTATTTGGATATATTTTTTCAAGTGCTATGTTTTGTGTATTTTTTGGTGGTGGTATTAATGAAATGATTGTTGCAGGATTGATTGGATTTGTACTATATTACGTTGTTTTAGCTATGGAAGCAGTAGCTATTAACAGTATTGTAAGAACAATGATATCAAGTATGATGATTGCTACTTTAGCTATTATCAGTTTTAAATTTGGATTGATTGAAAAAATGGATGCTACTATCATAGGATGTTTGATGATTTTAACACCAGGTATTGCGATTACGAATAGTTTACGTGATATGATTGGTGGAAATCTTGTATCAGGGACGATGAGGCTAGTTGAAGCTATTTTAATAGCTTCTAGTATTGCTATAGGCGTTGGTATTGTAATGGTTATAGGAGGCGCTTAGATGACTATTTTTATACATTGTTTGGCTGCCTTTTTTGGCTGTTTGGGTTTTTCATTTATCTTTAGAGTTTTTAAAAATATGCATTTTGCTTTTATTGGAAGTGGTTTGGGTGCATTGGGTTATTTTATTTATGTTTGTTTAGATTTTACTAATAATGTTTATTTACAGACTTTTATTGGGATGTTAGTGGTAGCATTGCTTAGTGAAATGTTCGCTCGAATACTAAAAGCACCTGCAACTATATTTATTGTTATTGGATGTTTCCCACTAGTTCCAGGTAGTGGTATTTATAATACTATGTTTTATGCTGTGCAAGGTTATGATATATTATTTATTTCAAGTTTATTACAAACATTAGGAATTAGTATGTCTATTGCTTTAGGTATTCTTATTTCATCTACATCATTACAAGTATATAAACGTATCAAAAATCATGAATTTGAAAAAAGCGAATAAAAGAGATGGCTAAGCCATCTCTTTATCGTAGATTCTTTTTGATGTTATTGAAGCAATGACAATAAGTAAAAATGTTATATCAAAAGGACTTGTATATGTAATGAAAGTTACAATAATACTTAATACAAACCCAGCAATGATAACACCAAGTGGTCTTAATGATATATCGTGTTTCTTTATCAAATGATATATACCTAGCATTTGACGTATTGTGATAAAAAATGCAACAACCGCTATTAAAGAATCAATATAAAAATGTATCAAATAATTTTGACTTAAAAATTCTTTTAAAAATGCAATAACAATATAACCACACATAATAATTAATATAATCGAAATACTATATTTTTGTTTATCTTCTTCTTTAATTTGTTTGAGTTGATTTTTATAACTGATATTTTTATTTGTTTTATAAACATAATCTTTGATATTAGAAGATATTTTTTGAGTATTGTTATATTTATTTTGATGTTCTAACAATTGCTCAATAATTTTATTTTGTAATATCTGAGTTTTATTTTCATCTTTAGTTATTTTATAAATATAGGGAATCATTTCTTCTAGTAATTGCTGATAAGCATCATTAAGATTATTTTCCATTATTTAATAACCTTTAAAACATGATTTGTTGTCTCTTCAATATGACAGTTATAGAATTCTGTCAAGGCTTTAATCATATAATAAGTATCCTTCATACCAGCTGTTTCATATGATGAATGCATCGCAAGTTGTGGTAAACCTATATCAACACTATTCATAGATACTTGTGACATAGCAATATTACCTAATGTACTACCACCTAATTTATCAGAACGATTCGCAAAGAATTGTACAGGAACATTTACTTTTTCACATATAGATTTAAAAACCGCTACACTGGTTGCGTCACTTGTATATTTTTGACCAGCATGTGATTTTATAACAATTCCTTCATTCATATAGACACAATTTTTAGCATCTGTAAGTTCTGGATGATTAGGATGAACGGCATGTGCATTATCTGCACTTATCATGAAACTAGAAGCTACAGCACGATAAAAATCTTCTTCTGACTTATTCAAAGACATATTAATGCGTTTTAAAACATCATATAATAATGTAGATCCAGCTCCTTGTTTTGATTGTGATCCAACTTCTTCATTATCAAAGCATGCAAAAACATTAATATTTTCTTTATTATAACTGTTTAAGAAAGCCTGTAATGACGTATAAGCACATTGTAAATCATCAATACGCCCTGCTGAAATAAATTCTTCATTTAATCCCCAGATAGACGGATTCGTACGATTGTATAAGTAAAGATCACAACCATAAATATTTTCAACATTAACATTTAATTCTTCTGCAATTAATTTTCTAAAGTCTCCATTTTGACATTCACTGCCACCAAATAGTGGTAACATATCAATTTGTTGGTTATAAGCATAACCATCATTAACGCTTCTATTCATATGTATCGCTACATTAGGAATTAAAACCAAGTCTTTATCAATATTTAGTAATGTTGGTATAAATTGGTTATCTTGTTTAATCAATACTCTACCTGCTATAGATAAAGGTTTATCAAACCAGGTAGCGCAAAGCATGCCTCCATAAGGTTCTACGTTAAGCTTCATATATTGATTATTGACTTGTAATTCAGCATTTTCTTTAATCTTAAATGTTGGTGAATCACTATGTGATGAAACAATATGAAAACTATAATTATCTAATATATCTCCTGTATGAAAGGCAATAATACTAGATTGATTTCTTGTTACAAAATATTTTTGATTACTTTCTATATGCCAATGTTCACTTTCTAATAGTTCTTGATAACCATGATCAAGTAATTCTTGTCTAATATTTTCTACAGCATGAAATGCTGTAGGACTCTTTTTGAGAAACTGTAATAAATCTTTAGAAACTTCTTTATACATCATATAACCTCCAAAATTATTATACTACTGTGCCTCTCTTTTTGCAATTTCAGGTAAAATAAGACCTAATGTTGTTAAAACAATTGGTGTTGCAATATTTAATACCATCGTAAATAAATCAGTAGAATACATACCCATAATACAACATGCTAAAGTTACGACAAAACACCAGCCACCAAAGAACATAGCTAATCCTTGACCTTTTACAAATCGATATTCAGCAGGGAATTTATCAAATTGCTTTCTTAATGCCATATAAGCCACAAATACCCATAAATAACGAAGTGGCATACATACAGAATTAAGCTTAGTTAATTGGGTTAAAACAGCTGCAGCTCCTGGAACAACAGATTGTACTAAAATAATAGCGCCTGATAATAAAGCTACTAATTTAATACCATTGATATAAGCACCATGTTCATTTTGTTTCAATAATGCTTTAGGAATGAATTGTTGTGTGTCTTTATTATCTAACAACATTCTAAGTGGTGCATCAATACTAATTACCAATGTTGATAATTGTCCAACCATATTACATAATGCATAAATAACTAATAGTAAATCTCCCACATGATAATATTCACCTAATTGTTGGAATGCCCAATAAGCACCATTTGAAACATAAGAACTAAAGTTTTCATTAATAACTTCAGGATCAAACATCATACCCATAGCAACTGTACCTAAAATAGTGCAAACCATAACCATAATAGCTAGTGTAATCATACCTTTTGGAAATCCTTTTGAAGGATTTCCAACCTTGTTAACATAAGGGGAAATCTTTTCACAACCACCTACTGCAAAAACCAAAATTGATAGTGACGTAAAATAGTTAACATTGAATTGCGGTATAATATTCTTTAAACTAAAGTCCATTGAAACATAGCCACCATTAGGATTAATAACAGGTGCAGCAAACATCATCAAAATAAATAAAATTGACATAACAAACATACTTGATCCTGCTGCTGTAGCCAGGCTCTTTAAAGGGTTCATACCTTGACTAGCAACCCAGCAGAATATTAGTAAAATAGCCAATGTAACAAGCTGTACAGCAAGCGTTGGGAAAGTATCATAAGTTTCAGCATTTCTAAATATAGCTCAACTTAAAGCTTTTAAACCGCCACTGCTCTTAGAAGCAATGTAAGTAATATGGCATGCCCAATAAGTCCAACCAGCATAATACAAGCAACTTTTAAGTTATACCAATATATTACCTTAAAAACAACAAATTTTTATGATTTGTTGCTTCTTATTTTGCAAAATATTGAATCAAAATAAAAATTCATCTAAAAACAACTACAGAAAAAAATTGTTCTTACACAAGAACAATTAACTTTATTATTTATCTGATATGTTTTTATAATATCTCTTCAATAATACAAAACATTTTTTACCATGTACCCATCAATTTTCTAATTCTAATATAGCGTTTATACGCTCTAAAACTTTTTCTTGCTTCTTTAGGAGCTTTGTTGGTTAATATAAATTTGACATAGCCTTTCGAATTTGTTTTTGTATAAAACCATTCTTCATTATCTTGCCAATAAAACATTCTTTTATTTGCTGTCATAATTTTCACTCCTTTTCTATAATTATTTTATCAATTTCATCTATAAATTTCAATGAAAAATCAATAGTATTATTACTATTGAAATAATCGGAAAAAACTTCTGAAATAATTTCTCTACCATCACCAAAACGACCCGCGTAAATTGATAGATTATCTTTTAAATAATTTAATGTATTATGTGATTTTGATTCAGTTATATCATTAGCTATTTTTAAACTATCAATATGATAAACTTTACCTATAATATGTCCTAATTCATGAATCAGAATTGAATAATAATCTGTTCCTTTCACAAAAAATCCTTGATCAACCAATTTTTGATATTCCAACGCTAACATCTCTCTTGATCTAAAGGCATACTGATTAATGATTATTTCATGGTTACTATTACCTATCATCGCAAATGTATCATTATCTAGTGGAAATCTTGGCTTTATACATTTCAATATAATTACCTTTAAACAAATCATTATACTTCTCTCTAATAACTTGCGTTTTTTCCATACAATCAAGCACTAGATTGATATCACCATCAAATTTTTTAAATCCACTTACCTTATAACCTAAAACATTAGCTTTATCTCTGAACTCTTTATATTCATTTTTAGATATCACATGGCCACCCTCAGGCCATATAATTGAACTACTAAAATATTCAGTATAATTATCGCTTAATTGATTAAGTGATAAAAAATTGTAAATGATAATAGATTTTAAGGCTTAAAATTCATATGGTTTTAGCTTGATTTACCAGAATTTATGTTTTTCTTAGGAAAATTAATCAAATATTTTTTAGAATTGTTTGAAATAGATACTTACAATTTTATCATATATTTAATAATTCATTAAAAGCAATATCTTCATTTACACATAATATTGCAAAAATCAACTTAATAAAAATAGTCCTCGTTGAGGACTATTAAGCTCTTAAATGAGCATTATATTGTTTTTCAACAACATTTAAAATATCTTCCATTAATTTATTAACGGTTGCATCTTCTAATGTCTTAGATGGATCCTGGAATGTCAAAGAAATAGCAACTGATTTTTTACCTTCTTCAACATGTTCACCCTCATAGACATCAAAGATTTCTATTTGGTTAATCATACGTTTACTTGTCTTTTGAATTGATTTAACAACATCATATGTTGGAATATCTTTATCCATAACTAAAGCAATATCTCTAGTAACTGATGGATATTGAGGAATAGATGTGAATTGAAGTTTTCTAGTTTTTAAGCCTAATAAGACTGATAAATTCAATTCAGCGACATAAGCATCTTTGATATCATATTTTTTAGCCATTAATGGATGAATTTCACCAATCACACCAACAATGTTTTTACCCATCATAATATAACCACTTCTACCTGGATGGAAATAGCGATTGTCTTCTTCTACACGTTTTAAAGTATATCGTGATTCTTCGATGTTTAATTTTTTAAAGATTGTATCTACAAATCCCTTAACTAAATAGAAGTCTGCTTTGGTATTGATTTGTTTCCAAGGTACAGATTGATATGAACCAGAACAAGCGATAGCTAGTGATGATAATTCTGTATCTTTTGAATATGTATTAGATATTTCAAAGATATTAACATCCTTAATAGCATGAGAATTATTGTAGTTAATAACTTCTAATAATGAAGGTATCAATGATTTTCTTGTCATACTTCTTTCTTCACTTAATGGTGATAATAATTGTACAGGTTCATTTGGATGGAAGAGATTGAAGTCATCTACTTTAGAAGATGAAGTTAATGTATAAGTAATGGTTTCATGTAAACCTAAATCAGATAAAAGATGTTTTAAGAATCTTGTTTTAGATTGAACATCAGTTAAAGCACCTTGCGTTGTTTCCATTTCTGGTAATGTTGAAGGAATATTATTATAACCATACATTCTGGCAACCTCTTCAATAAGATCTGCAGGAATACTCATATCATTACGATATGTAGGTACTGTAACATTGAAAACATCATTTTCTAATGAATATGTAAAATGTAATCTTGTATAGATATCAGCAATTTCTTCAGTAGTAATATTTGTACCTAGAAGATGATTAACTTTGGCTGTTGAACAAGTAATGACACGTTGTTTAGCATCATATGGTGTAGATACTGTTTTATAGATTTCTTTAGCGTCAGCTAAGTCTTTTAATAAAGAGGCACATCTATTTAATACACGGTATGTATTAGCAGTATCAATAGCACCTTTAATATAGTGTTGAGAAGCATCTGTTAATAAGTTCAAGCGTCTTGCCGTATTTCTTAAAGCTGCACCGTCAAAAGTAGCTGCTTCAATAACGATATTAACAGTACTATCATCAATCTTTGTATCATTACCACCCATTACACCTGCAACACAGCCAATACCATCATCAGTAGAAACAATAATATCTTCAGGCAATAATTGATATTCATTATCATCCAATAAAACAACCTTTTCATTAAAACCTGTTTTAATCACAAATTCTTTTTTCTTTAATTTATCATAATCATACATATGAATAGGTTGACCAGTTTCAATCATGACAAAGTTAGAAATATCAACTACATTATTAATAGGTTTAACACCACTAGCCATCAAATATGTTCTTAACCATTCTGGTGACTCTTTAGTATTCACACCTTTGACTAATTTTGCTCCAAAGAAAGGACATTTATCAGTTTCTACTACAACTTTAATATCACTTTCTAATTCATCCATTTCCTTAATTTCAGGAATCTTCACCTCTCTATTAAGCAAAGCACCCACTTCATAAGCTAAAGAAATCAAAGACATACAATCAGCACGATTTGGTGTTAATCCAATATCTAAAATAGTATCATCATAACCTAAATATTTTAATGCTTCTTCACCCACTGGTGCATCTAATGGTAATTCATGTGTACCATCTTTATCTTTTGGTCTTAATAATCTTTGATCAATACCTAATTCAGCTATAGAACAAATCATCCCATTAGATAATTCTCCTCTAATCTTACCAGCATTAATCTTTTGACCTTGAGCTAATTCACAACCTGGTAATGCAACAATAACTTTTTGACCTTTAGCAATATTAGGTGCTCCACAAACGATTTGATTAACTTCATTTCCAACGTTAACTTGACATACTTTCAAATGATCACTATCAGGATGAGGAACACAATCTAAAACTTCGCCAATAACCAATTTATCACCATGAGCAAAGACATCCATACCTTCTACTTCATGACCTATATAAGTTAATTTATCAGCAATTTCTTGAGGTTGATAATCATCTACTTTAACATATTCATTTAATAATTTTAAACTAACTTTCATAACTAATCCTTTCTAGCGAATTGATTTAAGAATCTTAAATCATCACTGTAGAAATCTCTAATATTATCAATACCATATTTCAACATGGCAACTCTTTCTAAGCCAATACCAAAGGCAAAGCCTTGATATTCTTCACTATCAAAACCACACATTTCAAGCACTCTAGGATTAACCATACCAGCACCTAATACTTCTATCCATCCAGTACCTTTACACATAGCACAGCCTTTACCATCACAGTTAAAGCAAGAAATATCTACTTCAACACTTGGTTCAGTAAATGGAAAATAAGATGGTCTTAAACGAATTTCACGTTTTTCACCAAACATCTTTTTTGCAAATAATTCTAATGTTCCAGTTAAATCAGCCATTGTTATATTTTTACCAATAACCAAACCTTCACATTGTGAGAATTGATGAGAATGCGTTGCATCATCATCGTCACGACGATATGTTTTACCTGGGCAAATAACTTTAATAGGTCCTTCCCCTTTAGCAGCTAATAATACATGTGCTTGCACAGGTGATGTATGTGTTCTCATAAGTAAATTTTCATCAATGTAGAATGTATCTTGCATATCTCTAGCAGGATGATCTTTAGGAATATTCATTAATTCAAAGTTAAAATGATCGGTTTCAACTTCTGGCCCTTCAGCAACTGTATATCCCATACCTACAAATAAATCTTCTAATTGTTCTTTAACCATAGTTAAAGGATGAATTGTTCCTACAGGTAATTGTTGACTTGGTAAAGCAATATCAATTGTTTCGTTTTTGATTTTATTAATGATTGCTTCTTCTTCTAATTGAACCTTCTTATCTTCAATTGCTTTTGTTATGTCTTGTTTAACCTTATTAGAAACTTGTCCAAAAGTAGCTCTTTGATCTTTTGGCATGTTTTTCATAGATTTCATAGCTGCTTGCATTGGCCCTTTTTTACCCAAATAAAAGACTCTTAAATCATTCAAATCTTTAAGAGTTGTACAACTATCAATCTTACTTAAAGCTTCTTCTTTAATTTGTAATAGTTCGTCCATAATATCCTCCTTATAAAATAAAAACGTTCCTTAAAGGAACGAAATTATCGCGGTACCATCCTTATTCACATCAATATGTGCCCTCTTAGCTCTTAACGCGATGCATACGGCGATGATTAGTCGCACTCCAAGGTGAATTCAATAAGTACATTGTCAGAAAACTTTCACCATTTATTTTCCTCTCTAAGACATCTTCCTTATTTACTAATCCTTTTCACAGTTTTAACGACTCAATTATAGCCAAATTGTTACACAAAAACAAGTACTTTTTAACAAAACTCATACATAACAATACCAGCTGCTATCGCTACATTTAAAGAGTCAATCCCTGCAATAGGAATATACATACGATTATCACATTTATCCAATATCTTTTGTGAAACACCATTACCTTCATTTCCCATCACAAAAGCCATTTTATCCTTTTTATCAAAAATATGAATATCTTTACCGTTTTCTAAAGCAGTTGCATAAACCTCAATATTATGCTCATGCAACTTATCAATAGCATCAAACAAATCCATAAAAACAATATTCATATGAAACAACGCTCCCTGAGTTGATCTTATAACCTTATCATTGTAAATATCGACACAATCCTTAGATAAAATCACTTGTTTATAGTTAAAAGCTAAAGCACTTCGTATAATTGTTCCTGCATTTCCTGGATCTTGTAATTGATCTAATAAAAGATAACGATGACTATCAAAATCAATAGTATAATCAAACTTAAAACAAATGGCCATAATAGGTTGTGGTGTCTTTGTGAATGCTAATTTTTTCATAATACTTTCTGAGACATAAATAGTATTTTCATCATATGTTTTATTTAAAGAAGTGATAATACATTTAATGCAACCTTTTTTTCTTGCTTCTTCTACTAAATGATAGCCTTCTATTAGAAACAATCCCATTTCATCACGATATTTCTTTTGTTTAAGTTTTAAAATATCTTTGATTGTTTCATTATTCATTGATGTAATCATACATGTTCCTCCTTTAATCTTTGTATACGTTGTTTGTAATCAGGCATATGTTTTTCTATTTCACGATAAAATTGTTTAGAATGATTGGGATAAAGAAAATGGGTTAATTCATGTATAATGACATAATCTATCAAATCCTTTGATAAATGAACTAATGATAAATTAAATGATACTTTATTGTTTTTATAATAACAACTTCCCCAGCGTCCTTTATATTTTTTGATTTGAATTATTGGCATAGGTAAATCATATTCATATGATAAGTAATAAATAATTCTTTCTTGGATATAATTTTTAAGTATATCTTTTAAAGTATCTTCTATACATTTTTGGATATGAGATGTATATACATAAAGTTTATCATCATGGAAGCTACATTGATTTTTTCCAATATCTCTTTCTATAATAGTATAATATTGATTAAATATATATACAAAACCTTGATCATTATATTGATAGTAAGGTATATATTGATTGAGTAAAGCTAGTAATTTATCTTGATTATTGATGATTAATTCTTCTATATAAATAATAGGTGTATGATAAGGGGCACTTACTTGTATGATGCCTTCTTCTATTTTTATACGAATATTTTTCATATTTTTATAAGTAATTTGATATTCTATAGGTTTTGATTTTAGAATAATTTGATGTTTTTCCATAATACTCCTGTATATTATTGAATTATTCATCCATATTAATAAAGAAAGGATGAAACTATGCGTGAATTTTTAAAAAATAATTTAAAAGGATTTACTTCCTCAAAGTTAAAACAAACTATTGATGAAGGTATTGCTTCCAAAGACGAAGCTATTTTAGTTGGCTTGGGTGTATTGTTTGAAGAATATTATCAATCTATTGATGATAATACAAAACAACATTTTTTAGAATACCTATCATCATTACTTTAGACCATTTAATGGTCTTTTTTCATAACTCTAATAATTCTTAATATCATAAAGAAACATAATATCATTAGATCATATTGAAACAAATCTAATAAAGGTAATATATAAATAATAATCATAATAATTATCAATAAAATAATCGGTTTATATTTAATGATATTTTTATATTCATCATAGATGATTTTAAATATTTCAAATATAATATAATTCAATAACCATATAAGTAAAAAGTATAGAGTAGTATAGATATCTAATAAAAATATTCTTTGTATGCCTTCAATAATATTACATTGATAATAATTCATAATGGATATCATAAAGCTAATAAAAGCAGCTATAAATGTAATTAAAGCATTTCTAAATAAGTAATAAGGAATACGATCTTTCTTATTCATAATGCACACCTGCCTTTAATTCAATAGTAAAAATATAAGGATCATTATCATCTTTACTATTCATTAATGTAATCACGCATATAATATCATTATCTAATAAACTATCATCACTATCATAATAAACAACTTGATATTCATTGTTTTCTAAAATATCTTTAGTATTACCTGAGATATAAACAAATCTTTCATATTCATTGAGTTCTACTTCTTCACTACTATACATATAATCAATAGTCATATAAGGATACTGATTTTCTAAATCATCTATTTTACATGAAAAATCACCTGTTTTTAGCCATGATGATGTTACATAAACATTACTTATTGTATAATCTTTATTAGATCCATTATAAGTTAATATGTCTTGATTCGTCATTTCAATATCATTTTCATAGATATTTTTATTATCTCTTGTAATGGTTATATGAATATAAGGATTATCAAAATCATCGATAGATAAAATATCATTATATTGATTGACTGTCATATTCAATACTTCATTATCATAAGATATTTCTAATGTATCCTTATAACTTGTAGTATCATTAACATAAAAAGTTATAACAACTTCATCATTTTCTAATAATAAATCACTTTGATAACATAATATTCTAGCATTACCAGTTTCTAATATATTATCTGTTTGATAAAATTCATAACCATTAATTTGAAAATCACTATTTTCACCTTTAAAACAATATTGATATGTATTTGTAGTTACATAAGTATGAAACACAAAATTATCATACCATATCAATAACGTTATAATAATGACAAATAATACAATAGTTGATAACAACAATTGCTTTTTGATTTCGTTTTTCATATTATCACCATGGCTATTATATATTTTTTTATCATAAAAGAAAAGTAATTTTCATCTTTCATAATATATGTATATCGACACAAAACACAAAAAAACTAGCATTTCTGCTAGTTTTTAACCTAAAGTTACATTAACACTCATACTGTTGCCATCACGATTAATTGTAAGGGTGATACTATCACCAGAATCTTTAGCATAGAGCATTGTTAAGAAATCTTTGTATGAAGTGATTTCAGTACCATCAAATGCTGTAATAACATCACCAGTTTGAAGTCCAGCAGTTTCTGCAGCAGAACCACTTTGAACTGAAGCAATGTAGATACCTTGACTAACATCAGTTGTAATACGATACATATATAATTCATATGAAGAATAATCTGAAAGTGATATACCACTAATACCTAAAACCGGTCTTGATACTTTGCCTGTTTCCATAATTTCATCAGCTAATTCAACCACATCATTAATTGGTAATGCAAAGCCCATACCTTCAACATCTTCAGATGAATACTTCATAGAAGTAATACCTACCAATTCACCCGCTGCATTAATTAAAGCACCACCTGAGTTTCCTGGATTAATTGCAGCATCAGTTTGAATAACATTCATATCCCAATCATATGATCCATCATCATTCAAATCAACCGAAATGGTACGTAATGGTGAAGAAACAATACCTTGTGTTACAGTACCAGCATATTCAATACCTAGTGGACTACCAATAGCCAATACAGTTTCACCAGCATCCAATAATGAAGAATCACCAATATCAAAAGCTGTAACATCAAAATCTACAGTCATCTTTAATACTGCAATATCACCATATTCATCACTACCAACAAGTTCAGCTGTAATATATTCACCATTAAAATAAACAACTTCAATCTTAGAAGCATCTTCTATAACATGATGATTGGTAATAACATAAACAGTTGATCCATCAACTTTATAAATAACCCCACTTCCACTTCCAGAAGAAGTATCATTTTCATAAGTTAATACCCCTACTGTTGATTCTTGTGCTTTAGCAACAATCTCAGTCAAATCACTTGAAACATCATAGTTAACTTCATTGACTGTAGCAGTTGAGGAGCTAGAGGTAGAAGTAGAAGAATTATTAAAAAATACCATATACATTAATACACCATTACAAGCAAGTGAAATCACTAGCAATACAATAACAACTATTTTAAACAAACTAAAATGAAATTTCTTTTTTGGTTTCATAGGAGGTTTTAAATACTCATCGTCATAATAATTTTGATTATTTTCATCCATATAAATCATCCTTTCCACTTTTTATAATTTTATCTTAGGCTATAATTGCCAAGATATTATTTGATAATTGTGTGAAATTATCAAATAATTGTCTTTAACATTATACACCGATTTTATCATTTCAAACACTATTTTAATCAACAAATAATTTTTGTGATTCTGAAGCATTCACATCAACAATTTGATGGAAATAATCTGTTTGAGATAATTCTCCTCTTTCTACAGTTTCTTCAATTTGGCCATCTTTGATATATAATAGTTTTTGTGAATAAGATGCAATCATTGAATCATGAGTAACCATTAAAATAGATACACCATCTTTTTCATTAAGATTTTTAAATAATGATAATAAATCATGGGAATTCTTACTATCTAGATTCCCTGTTGGTTCATCTGCAACAATAAGTTTTGGGTTTGTAACAAGAGCCCTTGCGATAGCTGCACGTTGTCTTTGACCACCAGAACATTCTCCAGGATATTTATCTAATAAATGAACCAATTCAAGTTTTTCTGCAATATTTTGAACTCTTTGTTTGATTTCATCAATAGATTTACTAGCCAAGGTCAAAGGAACAGCAATGTTTTCAGACATAGTCAATGAATCTAGTAAATTAAATTCCTGAAATATAAAACCTAAATTTTCATAACGGAATTTACCAACTTCATTTTCTCCCATTTTTCTCACTTCTTTACCATTGATATAAACATGTCCTTTGGTAGGTACATCAATGGTTGATAAATTATTGATAAAAGTTGATTTTCCTGAACCTGAAGGGCCCATAACACAAATAAAATCACCTTCATACATTT
The DNA here is from genome assembly GCA_021201315.1 of Erysipelotrichaceae bacterium. Lineage (GTDB taxonomy): Bacteria > Bacillota_I > Bacilli_A > Erysipelotrichales > Coprobacillaceae > JAJQDJ01. Next base: position 3,382 of record JAJQFG010000097.1, on the reverse strand, counting down.
TTAAGGAAACATCATTTAAAGCAGTTACAGGATTTTTTGTACCGACACCATAGATTTTAGTGACATGATCAGCATTTAATATTTCTTTACTCATAACGGACACCTTCCTTTAAGACTTTTAAGACTGAGTTTTTATAAGATATATAAGTAACAATTGCAGCAATGATAGCAGATATCCATTGGGATAAAACAATAAGAAACAAAAAAGATAAAGATACATAGTTATGTATATAAGCTAATATGAGCGATGTTCCAATGAATAGAAATGGTAATAGAATAACTATAAAATAGAATGAAGCAACTTCTCGTTTTATAATAGATATTAATTGTTTGTATGTATAACCTAATTTATATAAATTATAATAAAACATTCTTCTCGTTTGAGCTTCCATTGAATATTTATAAATAATACTTGTTAGAATAAGTACAATAGCGACAATAAAACCAATACTAGAAGTGACCATTTCTCTAGGACTATCCAACTCTAAAATCATAATCATTGATAAAGCACATGATGATATACCATAAATAGCTATTAAAGTAACAGCACTTTTCAAAGAATAATAAAGATTAGATAAAGATATCAGCCATATTTTATTTGATAAAAAGAACTTTTCCTTAATTTTATGAAACCATGTAGGGAAACAATATTTAATCATCCCATTGATACAAAAAACACCTAAACAACTATAAACAATGCCATTTATCATATCATAAGGTGTTAAAACTAATAAAATAAAAGTTACTAAATAAATAATCCAATAAATATGTGAAGACATACGTATCAATCTGACATCTTCAGCTCTTGGTCTGGTTTCAGATGCTAACAAATAAGCAATATCTTTACGGTAAACATATCCAGAAGCATTCAATAATTGGGCAGCAATAATAACTATAATAGTAATAATCGTACTACTTACTGCTTCCACAGGTATATAAAATATAGAAGCTGTTGTTTCTAAATATTGATAAATAATATTATTCACCCCTATTGAACATGCAATACCTATTAAAATACCTAAAGGCATAGCAATAATTGTCATAACCAGGTTTTGATAAAATAAATAAGCTGTTACTTTTAAAAAACTAGCACCAGACATTGTCATAATAGCTATTTCTTTAGTTTTTCTAGAGATATAGAAATTATTAGCAAATAATATCATAAATGCACAAAAACAAATAATCACAAAAGCTAATGTTGTAGAAAATGGTATTGCACTTGTAATAGCATCTGATTGTAGCATTTGTGTATCTTCCATAAGATATGGATTATCTATGATATTAAAAAAGATATAAGTCACTGCAATAGTTAGCATCAATGTAATTGTATATACAACGCTTTTTTTATATTCAGTTTTAAGCATATGCAGTGAAAATTTTAATGTTCCCATAAGCCAACTCCTTTAAAAGAAATTATAATGAATTTATAAATAAGTGTCAATGTTAGAAAAGCATGAAATAATGGGAAATAAAAAAGCTAATAACAACCAACATATATACTTTTATAACCTATTTTTACGCCTTTGATGAAAAAGAACTTCTTAAAGAAGTTCTTACTTTTGAAGCCATATTTTTATTTCATCATCACTTTGATTATCAATACGCATAGCAGAGTGAACATGAGCATTATGACATAAATCTTTAATTGTTTGTAATGCTTTGGATGGTCCTGAAGAACCACTTGTACAAAAAACATAAATATCTTTATTGCTAAAATCATATTCATTAAGAAATGTACGAATAATTCTTGGACAATCACCATACCAGATAGGAAAACCCAATATGATACAATCATAATCTTCAAAATGATCAATATGAGTTGTAACGATTGGTTCTTCTTTGGTAATGATTTCTTTTCCACCTATAGCAACTGCTTTAAAATAGTTACCATAATTCTTTTCTCCTTTAATTTCAAATATATCAGCTTTAGTCAATTTTTGAATTCTTTGAGCAGCACTCTTTGTCGCACCAGACAAAGAAAAATAAGTAACTAATGTTTTCATTTTATCAACCTCCAATACTATATTAGACATTAAACCTAAACTTTATATAAACGACAAATCAATCACAATCATCATAATAGCAACTATTACCAATGGGATCATACCATCAATATAACCTTTATATACATCTAAATCATAATACATCATATAACAAATTAAACTAATCATAGCCATAATGACACATACTATCAACAATATAATGGCTACTATTAAAGAATAATGATTTAATGAATATAAAACATTTATTTCCTTAAACATTAAAGCCAACCATCCTACAATCAACAACAATTCTGTTGTTACTTGACGATTTAATAATCTATTAGTAAAAGCTACTAAAGCAACATAAATAATAATACTACCAATCAAAATACTATTATTAGGAACTAATAAGTGATTATTATCACCACTACTACTAGCAATCATCACAACTGAAATAATTCCAAACATGAATGCAGGTAACAATAACCATCCACTTTTAGTTCCTTTAATTGGATTATTGGGCCTAAAAGCTAATAACCACCAAGCAATATAAAAAATACAACATACTATTAATAAAATATTACCAATCAATATTTGTTTTGTAGAAGCATCAAAATGTGAAAACATGATTATTCCTTCTTTCATATAAAGTATAACACTTTTTTGATCAGTTTTCTTATGATTATTATACCCAAAGGCACTCAAAGAATATTTAAAAACTTCTTGCATTTTATTTGACATTGGTGTATTATATTACTCGCAAACGAAAACATCTCTCCTTAGCTCAGTTGGCAGAGCATCTGACTCTTAATCAGAGGGTCCACGGTTCGAGCCCGTGAGGGGAGATTTTTATTTTATTTTTTAAGTTTTTATGAGTTATTTTATTGTTATTTTTCAGGGTATTTAAGGGCATAATTTAAAATTATGCCTTTTTTGGTGCTATTATAGACTATTATAAATTGTGGTCGTTTGTGTGGTCGGATTGTGGTCAAATTGTTGTATCATAAATAATTTACATATATAAAATATATTATGTTAGTTATTGCAATAATGAAAATCATTATAGATCTACTTCTTGAAATCATTAATAAGAAGTAACGAAAAACAACCATCAATTCCTAGCAAGTTTTGGATGGTTGTTTTTCTACCAAATAAAATTTTCCAGGGTAAAACCACTATTAGTTATTCCCTTTTTTCATACTCGTTATAACATAAAAATTTTCTTTTACAACATATTGATATAAGCTTTGAATTGCTTTAAAAAATATATATCTTAAATAGAATTAAAATGTATAATTATCTGTCTCATTGTTTCTCGATTCCATTCAGAGCTGATTTTATTTAATAATATGCTAGACCATCTGATTCACTTGACGCATAATGATCATATTTATATTTCA
>JAJQFG010000016.1 GCA_021201315.1 Erysipelotrichaceae bacterium | reverse complement strand
GTTGAAAACATTCAACCTTGGGGGATTCAGCCTATATGATTCTGTTAAACATCCGCTTGATGAATTATAGTAAGCTGAATATTCATCTTGTAAAAATGTATTCGTTGAATTATTATATGATAAAGTATAACTACCATAAGTTGCTACTTGATATACTGAAAAACTATCAGTTACAAACTCTAATCCTTCAACCTCTCCATCATTTGTATCAACATCTACGTCCAATGTTTCTGCTTTTCCATCATCAGTAATATGTGTAACAGCTACTGTATAATTATCTTCATCTTCTAATGTTAAAACATTCTTAATGAATTCAATAGCCACATCTACTTTACCATCTGGTTCTACTTCTTCACCATTAGAAATAAAACTAATATCATAAATAACTCGATCAATTGCATCGTCATCATCTAATTTAGAAATAGCATTATTATAGGCATCTGTGCCTTCTTTAATTTCTTTAACAGATAGTTCAGCATTGGCATCTACAGTTGTACCTTCTTGTAATTTAACTGTAACTTTTACTTTACTATCTTCATAAACATATTCAGTTTTTGTCTCTGTTGCTTCAACTGATTCTTCTTCAACAGTATCTTCTTCTACTATTTCTTCTTCAATAGCATCTTCTTCAACTATTTCCTCTTCCTCAGTTGTTTCCTCTTCAACAGCTTCTTCCTCGACTTCTTCAGTCTCTAGAGTTTCTTCTTGTTCATCTGTTACTTCTTCAACAGTATCTTCTTGTGCTATTTCAGTAGCTGATGCACTGTAATTAGATACATTCAATAACGTAACAGTCATGACAATAGCCATTAAAATCTTAAAAGCATCGAATAACTTTTTCTTTGTTCTCTTTCTCATATAAGAACTCCCTCCTTAATTCTTCGATTTTTATACTATTTCCTAATAGTTACAAGTAGAACGTTTATATTAGTAAGAATTATATAGTTAACTTCATTAATAGTTAATTACTTAACTTTTTACATCTTGTTTTCGTTTTTTTACTATTTCTGTGAAATTATTTCTTTAAAAAAACTATATTATATTCTTCGTTTGATAAATAACCGTTTACTTTAACTTAATCATATATTAAATTACGTTAACCGTCAATAATAATTGACAAATAAATAAACAATTATTTATGGCTAACTCAAAAAAAGTGAATCTTTTCGATTCACTTTGTACTTATAACTGTTCCTTAATAGCCTGTTTTGCTTTATGAACTGTATGTTCTACATCATCAGCACAAGGCATGTCACTCATGAGTAACATAGCGGTAGCAACAATTCCACCTGAAAATAAGGCAACTGCTAGTTTTGACATATTGTCAACCTCCTTTAAGTACACCTTATTATGGCATTAATCCATAAAATCATACGGACTTAAGGATTTATTTTCAATTAATTTTTCTTTTAATGAGGTATAACGTCTTTCATCATGAAGATTATTGATACCTTGGATAAAAGCTTTATGATTACCTAATATAAATAAAGATTGTTTAGCACGTGTTAAACCTGTATAAATAAGATTCTTTTTGAGCATAATATAATAATCATAAAGCATTGGCATAATAACTATTTTGAATTCGTTACCCTGTGATTTATGAATAGACATGCAATAAGCATGAGTAATAGTATAGAAATCTGTCGATGTATATTCAACAATGGATTCATCATATTGAACAACAATAGTATCATTCATGTATTCAAAGTTGTCTTTATAATTGATTTCAATGAGTGTTCCTATATCACCATTGAAGACATTGTCTTCAACTCTGTTTTTTAGTTGAAGAATTTTATCGCCTTCTCTAAAGATACGTTTTCCTACTTTGATTTCGTTTTTGTAAGCATCGGCAGGATTAAGAAGTTGTTGTAAGGCATCATTTAATGCATCGATACCTGCTACCCCATTATACATAGGCGCTAAAACTTGTATATCATTAAAGTCATAACCCTCTTCCATCGCTTTTGATACTAAAATACTGACATTTTTCACAACTTCAGCGCTTTCACAACTCATAAAATGAATATCTTTATAATTTTTAAAATCATCATCCGTATATTCATCATTTCTAATATGATGCGCTAATTGAATAATACCACTTTCTTTGGCTTGGCGATAAATGGTATTAAGTTCGACTGTTGGTATCATATGACTTTCTAATAGGTCTTTTAAGACATGTCCAGGAGAAACTGAAGGTAATTGTTGATCATCGCCTATAAGTAGTATTTGTGATACATGTTTGGAGGCTATTAATAAATTAGAAAATAATTCACTATCAACCATAGAAAACTCATCAATCACTAATAAATCAATGTCTAAAGGATTATCCTCATTAACTGCAAAGGTATTGGTATGTAAGTCCCATTTTAATAATCTATGAATCGTACAAGCCTCTAAACCAGTTACTTCACTTAATCTTTTAGCTGCTCTTCCTGTTGGTGCTACTAAAGCAATTTCATGATCAGGATTGAGTTTTGTATAGAGTTTCATAATAGCTTCAACAATGGTTGTTTTGCCTGTACCAGGTCCTCCTGTTAAGATCATGATAGATGTTTGAAAGAATGTCTGGATGGCTTTGATTTGTGTTTTGTCATAAGTGATAGAGAGTTCTTGTTCGAGGTTTGATAATAGTTTGGTTATTTGTTGAGGATTGTATGCATCATTTGTTTTATTGATATATTTTTTTAATACTGATGCTATTACATCTTCGCTTTCATATAAATCATAAGGATAATATTTATTATTTTCTTGAATAATTCTATTATCTTCAATTAAATGATCCATACATATTTCAAACTGTTCATAATCAACATCACTAATATAACGATGAAATTGACTATAAATACTATCGTAATCATAATAAGTACTACCTGTTTTAAAACAGATTTCTTTTAAAGCATAAACAATAGCAGCTTCTATTCTATTAATATCTAAATCGTCAATACCAACTTTCATCGCAATATCATCAGCGGTCTTAAAACCAATACCATCAATATCATCAATCAATTGATAAGGATTATTTTGTAAAATATCTAAAGTATTTTCTTTATAAAATTCTTGAATTAATGCTAAATAACGAGAACTAATATGATATTTGGTAAAAAAAGATAATATTTCACTATCAAAACTTTGATCACTTAAAACATCATAAATAAGATCTCTTTTCTTTTCATTCATTCCTCTAACTATATCTAAAACATGCTTATCTTCCTTAATAAGTGTTAAAGCATCTTTACCTAAAGCATCTACAATAGCTGTAGCTTGTTTTTCACCAATACCTTTAAATAATGAACTTGATAAATAGCGAATGATTTCACTTTCATCATCCGCTAATATTAGTTCATAAGATTCTATTTTAAATTGTTTACCATATTTAGGATGATAAACATAATCACCAATAAAACGATATTTGTTTTCCATATCATAGTTATTCATATAACCTGTAGCAGTAATCATCTTACTTTCTTGATCAACATCTAATGAACAAACAATATATTTACTAGAATCACTATAATATTTAACAAACTTGATATATCCTGTATATTCCATTAAAGATAAGTCAACTCCTTACCATTCTTATAAACTTTATCGATGGTTCCACCACCTAAACAAACATCACCTTGATAAAAAACTGCAGCTTGTCCAGGAGTAACAGCTTTAACTTGTTTTTTAAATGTAACATAAATAGTATTTTCATCAACAAAATGAATAGATACATCATTATCCTTTTGACGATATCTAAACTTAGCACTGCATTCATATTCTTTATCAGGTTTAGTAGAAGGTATCCAATTAACATCTGTAATTAATGCTCCTTCACTCATCAACCATTGATTAGAATCACCTTGACATACATATAAAATATTATTTTCATACTCTTTACCAACAACAAACCAAGCTTCACCAGGACCTCCTATATTCAATCCTTTTCTTTGGCCAATAGTATAATACATAATTCCTTGATGCTCTCCAACAACTTCTTTAGTTGCTATATTAACCATTTTACCATTTTTAGCAGGGATGTAATTCTTTAAGAATTCTCTAAAATCTCTTTCACCAATAAAACAAATACCCGTACTATCTTTTTTATGAGCTACAGGAATATTTAAATCTTCTGCTAATTGTCTTACTTCTGGTTTAGTCATATCCCCAATAGGGAATAAAGAAGCTTGTAGTTGTTTTTGATTTAATTGACATAAAAAGTAAGTTTGATCTTTATTATTATCTACACCTCTAAGCATAATTGAATCATTATCATCATGATGTTCAACTCTTGCATAGTGTCCCGTAGCAATATAGTCAGCATCGATTGATTTAGCATAATCTAAGAATGCTTTGAATTTGATATGTTTATTACATAAGATATCAGGATTAGGTGTTCTTCCTTTAGCGTATTCTTCTAAGAAATAGGTAAATACATAATCCCAATATTCTTTGATAAAATCAACTCTTCTAAGTTCTATACCAAGATGCTCTGCAACTTTTTTGGCATCATTATAATCCTGTTCTTGAGGGCAGATATCAGCATCATTATTGGGATTTCCTAATATATCATTATTAAGTGATGAATCCCAATTACGCATAAATACACCAATTGCTTCATAACCTTGATTTTTTAATACATAAGCAGCAACTGCACTATCTACACCACCGCTTAAACCTAATACGACTCTTTTCATATATACCCTCCTTAACGCTTTTACATTTTAGCATGGTTCGTGGTAAAGATAAAGAAAAATCAGTGTTAATTAACACTGATTTTCATTGATACTTTTCAATCTTAGCTTTGTGTATTTTATCTTTCTTATTATAGCTAATACCAACCAATAATATTTCATTGCAATTTTTTACTTCTTGAATATAATTCTTATCCAAAATTTGTTGAATTGCAGATTCAGGTGTATCATTGACTTTTAATTCAATAATAATAGCTGGCCCATCATTCAAAGGTCTAAAAATCATATCACATCTGCCTTTACCTGTTTTATCTTCACGTTTGATATCATAATCATCTCTGGCTTTAAGATAGCATAATGTAAGTAAACAAGCCATACTATTCTCATCATTATAACTAAATAAGTCAATTTCTTTATCATGAGCTTCTTCTATCATTTTAGCAAGTGCTTCTTCATCTTGATTTAATGTAGTTTCCAAAATTTGTTCACTACGTTTTACCACATCATAAACCCCACCCATATTTTTTTGAGATAATACTTGTTCATATTTGAGCATAAGCTCATGATTAGGAATATAAAGACAGCCATTATGGTATGTCAAGAATCCAAATATTACCATAGCTGACAAAATATTGTTTCTTGATTTTAGTTCTGTATCTGTAGCAGAATAACCTTCAAGTTTAATTTTTACTGGAATACCAGATACTAAGTTTACGATATCTTTTTTTACTGCATCCACATTATTTTTAATGCAATCAGCTATTTCACTCATTGGACCAGTTTCTGTCCAATAGCTACGACATATACCATTTCTAAAAGCGTTGGATACTGAACGAGGATTAAATAATCTTTGATTATCTTCACCATAATAACCATCATACCAATATTCTAATTCCTCATATGTGATATTAGGATATTTTACACATAAACTTCTAACCTCATCATCATTAAAACCAAAAAAATCAGTAAAATTTGTATCATTTATAAAATTATATTCAGTAAAATTATTAAGCGATGAGCCTGACGAATATTTAGCTATTGGTAATACCCCAGTCATATAAGCCAATCGTACATAAGGTTTATCTTTAAAAAGTTCTTTAAGAAATTTTAGATATTTTTTATTTTGAAATTCATCCATAAAATCTTCATAAAAAATACTATCCCATTCATCGATAATAAATATAAAAGAATCTTTAGTTTCTTTAAAATAATCACAAATTGGCAATCCTTCTGGTAAATCGATATTGTATTGCAATTGAAGATCTGAAATAATATTTCTTTTTATTCTTGATATATATTCTTTATAAGAAGAGCATTCATCACCCATTATACTCATATCTATATATATTACATTGTAACTATTAAGATGTTTTAGATATGATTCAGATTTAGAAATATTTAAATTATCAAATAAATATTTTGTATCATATCCTTTAGTATAGTATGCAGCTAACATATTAGCGTTATAAGTTTTACCAAATCTTCGAGGACGAGTGATACATACATATTTTTCCGAACGCATTCCAATACGTGATGATAATTTATCAATCAACATACTTTTATCAATATAAATATTATCATTGACTGTTTCAGCAAATAAAAGATTATATTCATCGGTATTTAAATAATTCATCATATGTCCCTCCTTTTTTATATTATAGCTTTTTTTAATAATGATTGCCATGATATTCAAACAATTTTATACTTATATAACCTAAATTCCCTAAAGATTATATATTATACGTAGAACACTAGAAAGATTTTTCAATCTTTTCTAGTGTTTTGTTTATATCAACACCAAATATGTCCAATAGTTCTTTTTGCTGTTTTGTCAGTGCCTTTATTAATCGAGGTGACTGATTTTTTATTTTGATTATTTTTATGTCTTCAAGTTTCTTAATGCACTTTTCCAGTGTTAGATGATTGTTGTTCATATATTCCTGTAACTTCTGTTGCATATAATTTCTTGCTATCAGTCCAATAAACAGCGTAAATATTTTTCCGTCTGTTGTTTGTTGATTATGTGTCCTCATTTTCTTGAATTCCATGTAATTCTTAAGCTGATAAAACATCTTTTCATCTATGTCTTTCTCTCTGTAATAATAAAGTATATCCTCTGCACTTGCTTTCTTGTCTGTTGTAAATACTAAAAAATAACCATAATTGCTTGCTTTTTCCTGATTCTCTTTTGTTTTCTTCTGATATGTATATCCCTGTTCCTCATCTTCAAATATGCCAAATAAATCAGTATAACGTGTTTTCTTGATTACTGTGCTATATTTCTTGTATTTTTTATCTCTTAGCTCCTTTTCCCTTTTTAATATGTCATTTTTTAATGTTGTAAGCATCAATTCCTGTGTTGTGGTATTAAGTTCTATCATTACTCTTCCTTTTATTCCATATATCTCTGCATCATACATCTTTGCATAATTTCCATCATAGCTTACCATAAGATTTTCTAAGGTATGTATCTCATTTCTGTGTTCTTTAAGAAGATCTTTGGATTTATCCAGCGATGATGGCATGCCAACTGTAAATGTAAGACCTGATGAATCTAGCTCTTTTATTCTTTTTTCATCAAAGAAACCTCCATCCATTATGACATGAACATTATCTATGCCTACTGATTTTGCATTCTCAAGTACTGGTATCAAATTTGCCTTGTCTGTTAAAGAACCATTGTAATTTTCATAATATACAGGCAGTTTTGTGTTCACATCACTAAACAGGCCTATATTGATCTGCTTTAGGTCATCATGATCCCTGTTGTATCCAAATTCTGCCTGAACTATACCATTGGAATAAGTAGATATTGATGTTACATCATAAACATAACACCCATTTGCTCTGCAGTGTTCAACCCAGTCAGCGAAGAATCCATATTTCTTCTCATACGTTATAGACTGAAAAAGCTCGCTTATACGCTGATTTATTAAAATATGAGTATTATTGTAATCGTAATGATAACTCATATAATCATCGATATAGCTCATTGTTGAGCCTTCAATTATGGAATAAGCAGCCACACTTATTATGTCACGATAAATATATCCAAAATTATTTCTAAGGATTTCATCAACTCCCAAATCACTAAAAATATGATTGATGACTGTTGAATAGCCAATGGAGAAATCACCTTCAAAAACGGGTTCAGGCTGATCAACATTACTTTGAATGCTAGTATCCTGTGAATGATCAAAATACTTATAATAATTATCATTAGGGATAAGCATATTGGAATCCTTATCTAATTTACCAATATTTTTAGATTTATTAGAAGGATTGCCGTTTTCCTTGCGAAAAAAATCAATATAGTAATAAATATAAACAGAATCATTTTGCTTGCGTCTGAAGATTTTGCTGTCAGGGACAGGGACACGAATTGAATGGTATAAAGCCAAAATAATCACTCCTTTGTATAATTAATATTATACATTATACAAAATAAAATGTCAATTAAAAAATGCAAAATAATATTGAAACAATCAAATTATTTTGCATTCATTAAAAAGCTACTATATATTTTGGTGGGAATTTAGGATATAAAAAAGAATTTCTATTAGAAATTCTTTTTACGTTATTATTTTGTAGTAACACTCTTACTTGCTGACCAGCTTGAATAATATTTAGTTCCACTAACTGTTTTATAGGTTCTGATTCTTA
>JAJQFG010000096.1 GCA_021201315.1 Erysipelotrichaceae bacterium | reverse complement strand
TTGGTAGGTATTAGCTACAATAAGGATTCAGAAAATAAAGATTATAAAAAACATATATGTCAAATTAAGAAACTTTCAGTTTAATCTGAAAGTTTTTTTATAAAAATAGACAAAGTTTAAACAATGTCTTTTGTACAATAAGATATGAAAACCTATAATAAGTTTTGAGGTGATAATATGAGTCATAAAGTATACTCGGGATTAAATCAATTACCTAACGGTCAAGCTTCTGATGATATTACAAAAGGTTGTATTGTTCTAGAAGGTGGTGCTTTTAGAGCTGTTTATGGTGAAGGTGTCTTAGATGCTTTAATGAAGGAAAATATCAATTTTGAATGTACTATTGGAACATCAGCTGGTGCTTTAAATGGATTGAATTATGTATCAGGGCAAATAGGACGTTCTGCTCGTTTTAATTTAGGACATCGTCATGATGGACAGTATGTTACAGTTAAGAATTTCATGAATGACAATAAGGGTATTATAAATTTTGATTTTTTGTTAGATTCCTCTCAGGATATTGAAGATCCTTTTAATGAAATATATTTTAATCATACTCCTAGACGCTTTATCGCTACTGCAACAAATTGTCTAAGCGGTAAAGTAGAATACTTTGAAAAAGGAAAATGTCATGATATTTATCAAGCAGTTCGTGCAAGTGCTTCCATGCCATATTTTTCTAAAATGGTCGATATAGATGGAAAGCCTTATTTAGATGGTGGCTGCGAAGACAAGATACCTTATCGTTGGGCTATTAAACAAGGCTATAAGAAGATTATTGTAGTGCGTACTCGACCTAAATGGTATCGTAAAGATTTAACAAAAAAACATGATAATCTTGCTAGAAGAGTTTATCATGATTATCCTAGTTTAATTATTTCACTCAATACAATGAATGAAAGATATAATTATCATTGTGATGAAATCGAAAGATTAGAAAGAGAAAGACGCTTATTTGTGTATTATCCATCAGAAAATCATATTGTAGGGCGTTTAGAATCGGATATGGAAAAATTAGGAAATTTATATTATTTAGGATATATTGATGCAAAACAGAGAATGAAAGAATTAAGAGATTATTTAGCTCATTGATGATGGGATACAGTTTGTATCCATAAATCACTACCAAATTCAATCCCATCTTCATAATCATCAAAATCATTATAAAAATATGATTGATATAATTGATGATCATATAATAAACCATATGTATAGATATCATGTTCTAATTGCATGAGTATTTTATCATTTGGATGTTGTATGATTATTTGTTGCATCATATTTAATAATTCTTCATCAGTTATATTTGTATATTTCTTGATTATGTTTTGATTAACTATCATTATTTTAGCTTTATTCATATTGAACCTCTTTTTTATATCATATCATATTTGTGCAAATTAAGCTTTATATAATTTAAAAAATCATATACAATATTCTTAGGAGGGATTCATATGATACATTTTGAAAGAGAAGTTACTGAAATAGAATTAATATGTGCGATGCTAGATGAAATGCAAATAGTCAATATTGCGATAAATGATGAAGATGGTATACCTTATGTATTGCCATTAAGTTTTAGTTATGAAGTGAAAGATAATCAATTATTGGTTTATACACATTTTATGAAACATGGTAAAAAGATTGATTTATTGAAGAAAGATCCACGCGTTGGGTTATCATTTAGTCTATTTAATGATTTCCCTGATCGTAAGTATAAGGGTCATTATCATGATTATCGTAGTGTGATGGCTAAAGGTACTATGGAAATAGTGGATTATAAAGATAATCCAGAAGTATGGGAAAGAGGATATAACTTATTATATACATGTAATCATAGAGAGATTAAACCATTAAGTGAAAGAACAACTATTCCTGTAATGTATATTGGAGTAATTACTTGTGATTTAAAAAATGTAACAGCTAAGTCAGAGTTTCCACTTCGAACTGTCGAAGATGTGCCATTTATCAATGTTTATGAAAAAGAAATAGATGAAGTTCCATTTGATATAAGTGATATCATTGCGAAAAGAAAGGCTGGTCAATAATACCAGCCTTCATTCTGCTTGATCTAATAGATTTTGCATAACTAAATCATTTTTCCATGAAATATCTGCACATTGTTTTAATTGAGCTTTCATATCATCAGTAACATGATGATTTTCTTTTTTATAGTTGATTTGATGTTCTAGTGAAGCCCATGAGTCCATCGCGATTGTTCTGATTTGCACTTCTACAGGTATTTTACGATGTGTATCAGAGAATGACACATCTACTAAAAGAATGATATGTAGACTGCGATAACCATTAGGTTTAGGATTCTTTACATAATCTTTTGTTTCCATTATAACTATATCATTTTGATTAATAAGATAACTCTGTACAGTATAAATATCATTCAAAAAAGGACATATAACACGCATTCCAGCGATATCATAAATATTATTAATCAAATTACTATAAGTTAAATCTAAATCTCTTCTTTTCATTTTATCAATAATAGAATCTATAGATTTAGTTCTCGTTTGAATACGATTAATTGGACAACGCATATTATCATATTGATATCCTTTTTTTAATATATTCATTTTAGTTTCTAATTGTTCTAGACCAGCTTCATAGAAAAATATAAGTTGTTCGAATTCTTTTGCTTGTGATGAAATAGTTTCAAGTTGTGATAATTCTACTGTTAATTCAAACATATTTTCACATCTCCTTAAAGATATACTAACATATCAGTATTAACAAATTGTGGACAAATTAATAATCATAATAATTTTCTATTTTATTTATCAAATCTTGATAACGTTTTTTATCTTCTTGTAGAATATTAACAAAGAAGGTCACATGAGCATTATCATCACTAAAGGGTATAATCACTCTATTATTCATTGTACCTTCACGTTTAATTGATAAATTAGATGTAAATGATGGTAAAGACGATGCTTTAACAACCTCCACAAAGGTATTGCGATCATCTTGAAAGAGAAATTTTGTATTAGGCATATCTTTGATATGCATATCATACCAAAAGCCAATATTACTATATAGAAGCATTGTTTCTCCATCCATATTACTAAATGATACTTCTTTTTTATTAGCTAGATGGTGCGTAGGTGGTAATGATAAATAAAGATCTTCTTCAATATAAGGAATACTTATAATATTATTGTCATTGACTTCAAAAGGCGTAATGACTAAATTATAATCCTTACTTATTAATGATTCTATTAATTTGTCTTTATCTAGTATTTTAGATGTTATATTGATGTTTGGATATATTTCTTTAATGAGTGGATCCAAATCCCAGATTGGTGCTGGTGTACATGAAGCAACCGATATCATTTGATGACGTTTACTGTAATCCTGGACTTCTGCAACCATTGAATCAATAGACGATAGAATATCTTTGGAACGTTCGACAATTAATGCACCATTTTCATTCAATACCACTTTATTAACATAATGATCAAATATTTGGACTTCTAAATCATCTTCTAATTTTTGCATAGAACGAGACAGAGCAGGTTGAGATATATGTAATTTTGATGCTGCTTTAGAGATGGTTCCACTTTCAGCAATACATACCAATTGTTCTAACTGATGAATCTCTATCATAGTATACCTCCTACCAAACTTCTTCTTTAATACCTTCTTGTAATAGATTTACTAATGTTATTATTTCTTTTTCTATTGTATACATATCACCATAGCTACAATCTATTTTAGCATACATTAATGGTACTTCTTCACTTAAATCTTCACACATTAATTCATGAAATTCAAATAATAACATCTTATGATCAATTTCAAATATTTTATCCTTTTCTTCTTTTGTTAAAGGATTACCAGGGATAAAATGATTCCAAATCATATTTTGTAATTTATCTTCTACTTCTAAATAATAATCTAACTTTTCTTTAATAGGTGTTGTGACATCAGATAAATAAGCCTCACTAGCATCATGTAATAAGCATCCTAAAGCAATACGATCTCCATAATCTAAAGCCATTGCTTCTTTGGCACAATTAATAGAATGTTGACCTACAGAATAAAAATATATTAAATGTCCATTACCTCTACAAATCATAGATAAAGCATGAGCAATATCTACTATATCAATCTTTTCATCAATAGGATTCATAGGATCAAAATGTTTACCTGTAAATGTTGTTATATAACTCATAAGTCATTTCCTTTCTGTATTCAAATTTTAACATGTTTTATGATAAAAAACAAAACATTCCATTAGGAATGTTTATATAATACGATAGATTCATATGGTCTTATTTGTAGATGATTGTTTAATGTATGTTGATTATAATTAGATATCAATATTTCATAATCTTGAATGTTTATATCTATGGATGTATCTACATCATAGAAGTTATTAATAATAATCAATTCTTCATTGTTATATTGTCTTTTATAGGCATAGATATAAGGATGATCTTTTTCTATTGGTATATAGTTACCTTCACTTATGACTTTGTATTGCTTTCTAAGATTTATAAGTTTTTGATAATAATAGAAGATAGAATTTGTATTGTTGAGATTATCTTCTACGTTGATTGTTGTATGGTTAGGATTCATTTGTATCCAAGGTGTGTTTTTACTAAATCCTCCATTATTATTCCATTGCATTGGACTTCTGGCGTTATCTCTTGACTTTGCTTGTAAGATTTCATGGATTTTATCTTCTGATAAGCCTTGATTTTTTAGTATGTGATAATAATTAATACTTTCGACATCTCGATATTGATGTATATCCGTAAAATAATTATTGGTCATACCAATTTCTTCACCTTGATAGATATAAGGAGTTCCTCTTTGCATATGCATAGTGGTTGCGAGCATTTTAGCTGATATATCATGATATTTTGTATCGTTACCAAAACGTGAGATACTTCTCGGCTGATCATGACAATTCCAAAACAAGGCATTCCAGCCATCTTTCATACCAAGTTGCCATTGATTGAATATATTTTTTAATTCTTGAAAGTTAAAAGGCATCGTTGTCCATTTTTCTTGATTTTCATAATCAACTTTTAAATGATGAAAATTAAAGGTCATATTTAATTCATGATGTTGAGGATTGGTATAGTTATTACAGCTTTCTATAGTAGTTGATGACATTTCACCAACAGTAATAATATCATCATATTTTCCAAAGGATTTTTGGTTGATTTCACGGAGATATTGATTCATTTTTTTACCATCGGTATAGAATTTTTTGCCAACACCATTGTTGTCATCTACAAAAGCATCTTTACTTATGAGATTAATGACATCAAAACGAAAACCCTTAATGTCTTTATCAATCCAAAAATTCAATATTTTCACTAATTCTTCTCTTACATTTGGATTTTCCCAGTTAAGATCTGCTTGGGTCTTATCAAATAAATGTAAATAATATTCATCTAACTCTTCAACATACTCCCATGCTGATCCACCAAATTTAGACTCCCAATTTGTAGGCTTTTTTCTAAAGAAATAATAATCCTTATATTTCTGTTCACCCTTTAAAGCTCTTTGAAACCAAGCATGTGTTGTAGAAGTATGATTAAAAACTATATCAAACATTAGACCTATATTTCTTTTATGTGCTTCACTAATCAATTCATCCAAATCATCCATTGTTCCATAAATAGGATCAATATGATAATAATCCGTAATATCATAACCATTATCATTTTGTGGTGACAAAAAAATGGTGTTATCCATATATAATCAATACCTAATAATTTTAAGTAATCTAACTTACTTGTAATACCTTTTAAATCACCAATCCCATCATTATTACTATCTTTAAATGACTTAGGATATATTTCATAAACAACTTTATCTTTAAAATTCATTGGTTACCTCCAAAATATTTTCTTGATTTTCTAATATTTTAAATTCATGCTTTGATGTTACAACAATAGGGGAAACAAGTGATTTTCCCTGTTCAATGATATAATCTTTATCAACAATACATATCACTTGTCCCTTTTTTACTGCATCACCTTGTTTGACCAAACAATTAAAACCTTCACCATTAAGCTGTACTGTATCCATACCAATATGAATCAATACTTCCAAACCATCACTTCTTCTAAGTCCATAAGCATGTTTGGTAGGAAAAGTCATAATAACTTCACCATCAAAAGGAGCAACGATTTCATTTCCTTCAAGTTCTATTGCCAAACCATCACCCATCATCTTAGTTGAAAAGACCTGATCGTCCACTTCTGATAAAGGTATGATTTTTCCTTTCATAGGAGCAATAAAAGATAATTCATGTAATTGTCTGCAACCGACAATATAAGTTAATATAAATGGTACGATAATTGCAGCAATCATTGATAGGAAAAAGGTAAACATATGTTGAGGTAGAATTGATAAAATGCCAGGAATACCTCCAATACCAATAGATGCTGCAATTGTACCAGTTTTAAGGGAGATAACGCTTGCAATGGCTGAGCCTATCATGCCACATATAAAAGGAAATTTATACTTTAAATTCACTCCAAATAGTGCTGGTTCACTGACTCCAAGATAACAGGAAATACAGGCATCTATATTTTCTTTTTTATTATCTTTTTGTAGATATGTTATAGCTAGTGTAGCAGAACCTTGAGAGATATTTGCTAAAGCTATCATAGGCCACAACAGTGTTCCACCATAGGCAGTAATTAATTGTAAGTCAATAATGAGGGTTAAATGATGAAAACCTCGTAATACAATTAAAAAATACAAACCACCAAATAATAATCCAAATAGAATATTCCATGAACAAGTTAAACAATACCAAATAATAGAGGACATCATATTATCAATCATAATGCCAATAGGACCAAGTATGGTATAAGCTAAAATAGTTGAAATAATTAATGAGAAAAAGGGGACAATAATTATTTGAATGAATGAAGGTGTTATTTTAGTGAATAGCTTATCTATATAAACAAGACAAAATCCTGCAAGTATAGCAGGCATGATATGTGACTGGTAATTCATTAAATGAATTTGAAAAGAAGAAAAGTTTACATAATGAGTTGAAAACAATGATGGATACACCAGTATAATGCCTAAAACAATTCCTAAAATTTGATTTGTCCCCATTTTCTTAGTGATTGACCAGATAATACCGATAGGTAATAATTGAAAGATTGATTGATAGATAATATCTAATAAAGTATTAATACCTGATAAAAATGGATATATATCTACAAACATATCCAAACAATTATGTAATCCTATTATAAAACCTCCACAAATAATAATAGGAATAAGTGGAGCAAAGATTTCTCCTATAGTACCTATTATTTTTTGCAGAAGTGTTTGTTGAGTAGAATCAGTGTTTGAATTATTAGTTTCACTTATTCCACTTACATTTATAAAATCGTTATAGAATTGTGCGACATCATTTCCGATTATGACTTGAAATTGTCCTGATTGATTAACGATGCCTTTTGTACAATCTAAATCTTCTATAGAATTTATATCTACAATATTTGTATCATTCAGTACAAAACGCATTCTAGTCACACAATGCATCACACTTTGAATATTTTCTTTACCACCAATGGCTTGTAGTAGTGTCATAGCTTCATTTTGATATTTTCCCATATTCGTCCCACCTTGTACGTACATCATATCATGTACGTACAAGAATGTCAATGAAAAAAGCGAGTATTACTCGCTTTTATATAACACTATTGTTTCATAAGGCCTTATTGATAAATGCTTATTTAATTGATGATTGTCATAATTAGATGTGAGTATTTTATAATCATTAATATATTCTATTTCTATAGATGTATCAACATCATAAAAGTTATTGATAACGATAAGTTCATCACCACGGTATTGTCTTTTATAGGCATAAATATAAGGATGATCTTTTTCCATTGGTATATAACTACCTTCACTTATAACTTTATATTTTTTTCTTAGTTGAATCAAATTTTGATAATAATGGAAGATAGAGTTTGGATTGTTGAGATTATTTTCTACATTAATTTTTGTATGATTCGGATTCATTTCCATCCAAGGTGTATTTTCACTAAAGCCACCATCTTTATTCCATTGCATAGGACTTCTGGCATTATCTCTTGATTTAGCTTGTAAGATTTTATGAATGTCATTTTCATTAGTGCCTTGATTCTTAAGAATATGATAATAATTAATACTTTCTACATCTCTATATTGATGAATATCCGTAAAATAATTATTGGTCATACCAATTTCTTCACCTTGATAAATATATGGCGTTCCTCTTTGCATATGTATGGCGGTTGCTAACATTTTAGCAGATTCATCATGACATTTTGTATCATTACCAAAACGTGATAGACTTCTAGGCTGATCATGGCAATTCCAAAATAGTGCATTCCATCCATGGCCTATTTGCATACCAACTTGCCAGTTATTAAAGAGTTC
The DNA here is from genome assembly GCA_021201315.1 of Erysipelotrichaceae bacterium. Classification (GTDB taxonomy): domain Bacteria; phylum Bacillota_I; class Bacilli_A; order Erysipelotrichales; family Coprobacillaceae; genus JAJQDJ01. The sequence goes on along the minus strand of JAJQFG010000096.1, from coordinate 41,940 downwards.
CTTAAGTTCTTGAAAGTCAAAATCCATAACTGTCCATTTTTCTTTGTTTTGATAATCAACTTTTAAATGATGAAAATTAAATGTCATATCTAATTCATGATTACCAGGATAAGTATAATTAACGCAGTTTTCTATAGTAGTTGCAGACATTTCACCAACAGTTATCATATCATTATATTTACCAAATGTTATATTATTTAATTCGTTTAAATATTGATTAACCTTGTTTCCGTCAGTATAGAATTTTTTGCCAATACCTTGATTATCGTCTTCAAAAGCATTCTTACTGATAAGATTAATCACATCAAATCTAAATCCTTTAACTCCTTTGTCAATCCAAAAATTTAATATTTTCGCTAACTCTGCTCGTACCTCAGGATTTTCCCAGTTAAGATCAGCTTGCGTCTTATCAAATAAATGTAAATAATATTCATCAAATTTTTCAACATATTCCCATACAGGGCCACCAAATTTAGACTCCCAATTTGTAGGCATGCCACCATTGACAGGCTTTTTAAAGAAATAATAATTTTTATACTTTTGTTCACCATTGAGTGCTTTTTGAAACCATTCATGTGTTGTAGATGTATGATTAAAGACCATATCAAACATCAAACCTATATTTCTATTATCTGCTTCTTTGATTAATTCATCCAAATCATCCATGGTGCCATAGATAGGATCAATATGATAATAATCAGTGATATCATATCCATTATCATTTTGTGGAGATATAAAGAATGGTGTTATCCATATATAATCAATACCTAATAATTTTAAGTAATCAAGTTTACTTGTAATTCCTTTTAAATCACCAATGCCATCATTATTAGAATCTTTAAAAGATTTAGGATAGATTTGATAAACAACTTTATCTTTAAAATTTGACATATAATACCTCTACATAATTTCAATAATTTGTTTTTGTTTTGTCTTAACAATATTATTTTCCAATAATGTTACCTCATGCTTAGATGTAAAGACAACTGGTGATACTATTGATTTTCCTTTTGATTTAATAAAATCTATATCAACTTTAGCTATTTTTTGTCCTTGTTTCACTTTGTCGCCAACTTCAACGTAACTTTCAAACCCTTCCCCATTTAATTCAACAGTATCCATACCTAAATGAATCAATACTTCTAAACCATCATCATTTCTTATACCATATGCATGTTTGGTAGGAAAAGTCATAACTATTTCGCCACTAAAAGGTGCAACGACATTTCCATCAGTTAAATCAACCGCAAATCCATCACCCATCATTTTTGTAGAAAATACCTGATCCTGAACTTCTGTAATAGGTATTATTTGTCCTTGTAAAGGTGAGATAAATAATTCTGAATCTTTCGTATCTTCAATATTTTCACCGTATAAATCTTCATCTGTTAAGCGCTGCTTACCAACAATATAAGTTAATGTAAATGATACAACTATCGCAATAATCATAGCAATTGCAAATTGTAACATATATTGTGGAAAAATAGATAAGATACCAGGAATACCACCAACACCAATAGAGGTTGCCATAACACCATTAGCAACTGAGAAAGTCGCAGCACATGCAGAACCAATCATACCGCAAATAAATGGAAACATATATTTTAAATTGACACCAAATAACGCTGGTTCAGTAACACCTAAATAACAAGAAATACATGCTGGAATAGATACTTGTTGTGCTCTATCATTTTTCTTTTGTAACACAACCATAGCTAATACTGCTGAACCTTGAGCAATATTAGATAAAGCAATCATAGGCCATAAGATTGTTCCACCAAATGAACTCACTAATTGAGTATCAATAGCATTTGTCATATGATGTAAACCTGTAATAACTAAAGGTGCATATAATAGACCAAAGAATGTAGCAAATAACCAACCAAAATTAGAAGTCAAACCACTATAAACGACTTCTGAAATGAAATTACCAATCGTCCATCCAATAGGTCCAACAACGGTATGAGCAATTAAGACAGCTGGTACTAATGAACAGAATGGTACAACAATCATACTAATATATTCAGGTGAAATCTTTCTAAAAAATCTTTCTAAATAAACTAACACAAACCCTGCCAGCATAGCTGGGATAACCTGAGCCTGATAACCAATCATTTGAACTTGTACAAATCCAAAATCCCATACTGGTATATCTGCAGCAGCTGTAGAAGCAACATTATAAGCATTTAATAATTGTGGAGATACTAATGTAATACCTAGAATAATACCTAATATTTGAGTTGTACCCATTTTTTTGGTAATAGACCACACAATACCAACTGGTAAGAAATGGAATACTGCTTCCCCAATCAGCCATAAGAAACTATCAACGCCACTCCAAAATTGTGAAATATCGACCAACGTCTTTGTACCATTTTCAAAAAAGTAAATAGAATCAATACAGTTTCTAAAACCTAAAATTAAACCACCACAAATCAACGCTGGAATCAATGGTGCAAATATTTCTCCTAGATTACCAATTAATCTTTGTACCCATGTTTGATTTGATTTAGCAGCATCCTTAGCAGAATCTTTGCTTACACCTTCAATACCTGATACAGCAATAAAATCATTGTAAAATGCTTGAACATCATTCCCAATAATAACTTGAAATTGACCTGATTGTGTAAATGTTCCTTTTGCAGAAGGAATAGACTCAATCTTTTTAACATCAGCCTTTTTATCATCAATCAATACAAAACGCATTCTTGTTACACAATGTGAAACAGCTTTAATATTCTCTTTACCACCAACGTACTTTAATAAATCAGTTGCATCATTTTTATACTTTCCCATGTTTCTTTCTCCTCTCATATTAACTTGTACGTACAACATACAAATATATATTAACATGTACGTACATGTATGTCAATATAAAATGTAAAAAAACGAACCTATTCGGTTCGTCGAGCGAAATCTACAAATCTAAATTTATCTGGTCGGTGTTTAGATAGGGTATATTGAAATAACGTCGCATCTTCTAAATATGTATATGATTTCACACATACTAATAAATCAAAATCTTTCATATCAAGTAATTGCTTTTCTTCTTCTGTAGCTTTGATAACAGTTATTTCTTTTCTGGCAAAGCTTATTTTTAATCCTAAATCATTTTCGATATATTCATATAATGAATCTTGGGCATGCTCAACAGTTAAATTAGGCACAACTTGAGCATTGATATAATCAATATCCAAAATCACTTTTTCTTTATCTATCTCACGAATTCTTTCGATATGATAGATGTTTCCTTCTTCCATATATAATTCTTTTTTAAGATAATCTGATACAGGTAGATACTGAAATATATGAACAATCGTTTTTACTTCACCTGGCATGTTTTTTTGTAACTCTTTGAAACTCATGACTCCTGATACAGGAAAGTCAATCTTAGTATTATCTAGTACCAATGATCCTTTACCTTTTTCTTTTTGTATATAACCATTTTGTAGTAATAGATTTAAAGCTTTTCTAATCGTATCTCTAGAAGCATCATATAATTTCATTAATTCATATTCTCCAGGTAGATAGGTATTAGCAGGTATATAGCCACTTTTTATTTTATCTAATAGATCCTGATATATCATTTTATACTTTGTCATAATGTCACATCCTTGAGTTAATTATACTTCAAATAATTTGTCCGTACAAGGTGGAAATGTTATAGAGTTTTCTTATATTTTCTTTTAAAAGCAATATTTTCATCATAATGTCTGTTAAAATAACAAGCATATAAAGTATCAAATAGATATTGCAAGGAAATTCTTGTAGAAAAAGAAGTAATCTTATTCCATGTATCTTCATATGAACAAAAGAATAAATGATAAGTTGCATAAGGGAATAAGTCGTTTGGCAATGTAGATGAAATTAATACAATTGGAACATTCTGACGTTTAAGTTCTTTAACAATATCACTCATGGCAGTACCTCTGTTAGCATATGATATGACAATAGCTAAATCATTTTTAGTTAAAGGAACAGCTGACATATATTGCAAATAAGGTATAGTCTCAACATCAACATGTATACCAATATCTTTCATATTTTGTTGAAAATTCTCGGCTGCACAAATATTTCCAACAGTGGGAAATAAAGTTATATGTTGAGCTTTTTCAATTTTTTGTACAACTTTTAGTAAGACTTCTAAATCAATGAGGTTTTTAGTAGCTGCAATAGTTTGATCATATAGTTGAGACATTTTTGTGGCAATTTGATATTGGGTATCTTGTTTTTTAAATGGATAATTATAATTCACATTTTCCTTTTCTTTCTCATATTCTTTATATTGACTAGAAATAAGAACTTTTAATTCAGATAATCCTTGTAAATCTAATTTAGATAGAAAACGGTATATTGTCGATGTTGATACATAACAGCTTTGGGCTAAGGTTTTAATGTCTTTATTGATAACTTCCTGAGGATATTTTAATATATAATCCGCTACAACCTGTTCCATATTTGTTAGATTATTTTGTTGTTTGATTTGAGAAAAAATGTTCATTTTATCACCTCAATTGAAATTATAACAAAAACTATAAGCAAAGTATATCTCAAAATAATTTTGATAAACTAATATCAAAATGATGATTTTTAAAATATAAAATTGAGAAATCTATCTCAAAATTATTATTTTAATATCAATTTTGAGATTGAATGTTAGAATGATACCATCTTAAATGAAGGAGAGTAGTATGTATAAGACAGTGATATTTGATTTAGATGGATTATTGATTGATAGTGAAGTCATTTCTTATCAATTATATTATGATTTGCTGGAAAAATATGGATATCATTTTTCAATTGAAGAATATGTCCAAAATTATAGTGGGAGAACATCAATCATTAATATGAAACAAATACTTGATACATATCATTTACCTATGACATTAGAAGAAGGATTACTGTTTCAAGATGAGAAAGAAAAAGTATATTTAAAGAATGTGGTATTAAAACAAGGAGCTAAAGAACTATTAGATTATTTAAAAAACAATGGCTATCAACTAATTTTAGCAACTTCTAGTATACCTTTAAGAGCTAAATCCATTTTGAGGTTACATGCTATTGATGATTATTTTGACAATTATGTATTTGGAAATGAAGTCAAAAATAGTAAACCTCATCCAGAAGTTTTTATCAAGGCTGCCATGAAAGCTGGTTGTGATGTTAATGATTGTTTGGTATTGGAAGATAGTGAGGCTGGTATTGAAGCAGCTTATCGTGCTAGAATTGATGTTATATGTATTCCTGATATGAAGAAACCATCGAATAAATATATTAAAATGACAAATGCTGTTTTATCTTCTTTGGAGGATGTTATAGAATATTTAAAAGAAAAAGAACTATCTTCGTGATAGTTCTTTACTCATTCGTCACTTGATAGTGGTAGAAAAGTAGTTTCATACCAATTGTTCGGAAATCCTAGACTTTGCAAAATAACATTAACGTCAATAGTATGCAGTTTGGTACAAAGATGATTAGTATTATTTAATAAAGTGTTATGCAATGTAGCGTATTGATTTTTAGAAAGATATGCTTGCATAACTATAAAGACATTATAGACATCGTCTCTTCGAGAATCTCTTGTAATTGCATATTTATTATGTAATTCATATAAATAACGCACATGTCGGCCACGACAATGGTATCCAAGAAGCTTATTATTATGAGCTACTATATTTCGAAGATCATGGATAACTTCAAGAAATGAAACTAGATGTTCAGAGGTAAGAAATATTGATTCGATTTCTAAATTTGAAGTTAAAAAACTACTAAAATCTTTGGCAATTTCGTTTTTTAAAGAATCATCTAAATAGTTGTAGAAATAAAGTGGTTGACCGAAATTCATATAATTTGTAAGAATCCAAAATGGAACATCATCATGTCTATTAATATAATGATTGATTGAATTATTTCTTTTGTATTTATAGTTATTTATGATACTTGATAAATAAGATATTGTTTTTATAACATCTAAAATATTATCAGAATTGTAGTTTTGAACATTTAAGTATGCATATTTTTTATCTTTATATTTTTCCGAAAATCTATAAGAAAGTATAGATTTAAGATGCTTTTCAATCTCTAATATACTTTTGAAGAAAATAGACTTTATTTCTTTATCATAGTAATGAACCTGTATAATTTCATCAAAATTTGTACCAGGAATAAATCTATCATCATCAACCATAAAAAATTTAGCATAACAATTAATAACATTATAATAGTTATTATTCAGAAGATACTGTTTGGCTTTATCTTCATTTGTGAAAATTAATCCTCTAGATTTTAGTAAATCAAGTTGTTCATCAATTGTCTTAAATGGTTTCATTTTTAACCTCCTTAAAGAAGAAAACCTGCCATTTCATATAGAATGACAGGTTTTCCGCAATGGGCCCCGTAGAGTTACCATCGCTATTTCGTAATTCAATTCTATATTTTTTTTAATGTTTGTCAATGTTATTTAGAAATTTATATAAAAATGGATTACTTATAATAAGCAATCCACGCAATGGGCCCCGTAGAGTTACCATCGCTACACATTATTATATGACAATTAAAATAATAATATACTTTTTTACAACATTTAAAATAAATATTTTGTAGTATGATTATATCATATTGTATGAATAATGAAATAAAATATTATAATAATTATTTAAAAGAAAAAAGAACTATCTTCGTGATAGTTCTTTATTCATCATAGTCAGCTTGAGCAGATAAATCAGCATATTTATCTAATTCTGCAATCTTAGCTTCTAAAGTTGTTTTAACAGCAGTTACTGCAGCTTTTCCTAAAGTAAGGATTTGTGGATATTCATCACCATTAACAACTTTCACAATGATTTCTCCAGCTTTGTCTGGATCACCAGCTTGTTGATGTTTATTTTCAAAGTTACCTGGTCTTGATTTACCAACAGTTGCTTCATAATCACCTATGGCAGCTTTAGTTCCTTTTAATGATTCTTCATCATAGAATCTTGTTCTAAAAGCACCAGGTTGAACAACCATGACCTTGATACCTAAAGGTTCACATTCTTTTCTTAAACCATCTGTTAATAATTCTAAAGCTGCTTTAGAAGAAGCATAGTATCCTGAACCAACAGCTGATCTGGCAGCCGCAATGGAAGTGACATTTAAGATAGCACCTGATTTTTGTGCACGCATACCAGGAAGTACGGCTTTAATGACATTGATAGGACCAAACAAATTAGTTTGGAAAAGCTTTTGAATTTCTTCATCTTCGCCTTCTTCAACAGCACTACGATAACCATAACCAGCATTATTCACTAAAACATCAATAGTACCAAATTTAGCGTTAGCTTCTTTAACAGCATTAATAATACTTTCATTATCAGTGACATCTAAAGAAACAGCTAAAGCGGTTTCAGGATAAGCTTCAACAATATCTTTCACTTTATCTTTATTTCTTGCAGTCACAACTGCTTGATCTCCACTTGCAAGTATTGCCTTTGCAATTCCTGCACCAATTCCACTTGAACATCCTGTAATAAGCCATGTTTTCATATGATATTCCTTCTTTCTTTATTTTTACAAGCTTATTATAAAAAATATAAAAGAATATGTACAATATTTATAAAACACACTAGTATAACTTCAACGCATACTAAAAAAAGTGAAGATTTAATCTTCACTTGTAATAGGGTCAACTTTTGTCTTGATTTCTTTTCTAGTTGCATATAATGAATAAAGTACAGCCAAACCTTCGGCAAACCAAAATGCATACCAAGTATAAGAAATACCTAATGTTATTGTAAAAACATAAGCCACTGGAACTAATACGACTAATTGTCTAATAGCACCACCAATCATATTAATGACACCATTACCAAGCCCTGAAGCAAAATAACCACATAAAATTGTAACAGAACCAAAAACAAATGTTACTGAAATAATTCTTAAAGCAGGAATACCAATAGCTAACAATTCTTCGCCTGCTGAGAATAATGACATTAACTGACTTGTAAAAATCATAAAAATCGCTGTTCCAAGTAATCCAACTGCAATACCAACAGGAATAATAATCTTCCATACTTCTTTAATACGTTTACCATTACCAGCTCCGTAATTATAACCAACAATAGGAATAGCTGCTTGTCCTAAACCATTCATAGGCATCATTAAGAAACTTTGTAACTTATAATAAACCCCAAAGGAAGCCACAGCTGTAGATGAAACTGTCAACAACATCGCATTCATCGCAAAAGTCATAATACTACCAATTGCTTGCATAATTATAGTTGGCAAACCAACACGATAAATTTCTTTCACTTCTGCTAATGTAAAATGATAATTCTTAAAACTTACATGAATAATCGGATTTTTAAATCTATTCATCAATAGTGCTGAGGCTGCAGAAATCCATTGCGCAATAACTGTTGCAAGTGCTGCACCTGCAATCCCCATTTGTGGGAATCCAAACATACCAAAAATAAGTAAAGGATCCAAACATATGTTAATCACAGCACCAATAATCAAAGAAATCATACTCAAAACTGTATCTCCAACAGCCTGTAGTAATCTTTGCCCATATGTTTGTAAGAACACACCATAACAGAAAACCACGCAAATACTCATATATTGTTGCGTTAAATCTTGAAGTTCAGGATCACTAGTCAATAATTTAGATATTGGATTACTAAAAAACAATCCCACTAATGAAAATATAACTGCAGTTGTTAATACTAGTATCAATCCAGTCGTTGCACCACTACAAGCACCTTCTTTATCTTGCTGACCAACACGTTTAGATAGCAGTGCATTCATACCAACACTAGTACCAACTGCAATTGCTATCATTAAAAATTGAATGGCATATACAAGAGAAGTTGCAGTTAATGCTTGTTCACTAAGTCTAGCAACAAAGATAGAATCAATAATATTGTATAATGATTGTATAAGTAGTGATAACATCAATGGTATTGACATATTTAGTAAAAGTTTATTCATAGGCATAGTAGCCATTTTATTTTCTTTCATTTTATACCTCCCAATGGTTATGATAAACCTAATCAATTTATAAGTCAAGGTACCTAAATAAAATTATTTATGCTGATTTAGACTAAATTCTTGACATTACAATCGTTGTAATGTTTATAATAAGTATATTGAGGTGATTGATTTGGAAAATAATTTAACAAAGGGAAATGTTTTAAAAACATTGGTTTATTTTTCTTTACCATTTTTATTATCATATTTTATGCAGACACTCTATGGTATGGCAGATTTATATATTATAGGACAATATTATGGGACAGCATCAACAACAGCAGTATCCATTGGTTCGCAAATTATGCATATGATTACGGTGATGATTGTTGGTTTAGCTATGGGTACGACAGTCCTTATCGGTCAAGCAGTAGGTGCTAAAAAAAGTGAGGATATTTCAACAGTTATTGGTAATACGATTACTTTATATATGGGTATTGCAGTAGCATTAATGATTGTTGTATTAATGTGTATTAGTCCTATTGTAAATATTATGTCTACACCTAGTGAAGCTGTAGCTGGTACGAAATTATATTTAACAATTTGTTTTATTGGTATTCCCTTTATTACAGCTTATAATTTAATAAGTGCTATTTTTAGAGGTTTAGGGGATTCAAAGAGTCCAATGTATTTTATAGGAATTGCTTGTGTTGCTAATATTATTTTAGATTATGTTTTTATTGGTTATTTTCATTTGGATACAGCTGGAGCCGCACTAGGAACAACACTGGCGCAAACATTGAGTGTGATTATTTCACTTTTGGTGATTATGAAAAGAAAGATGATTCATTTATCTTTATCAGATTTAAAGATTCATAGCAAAACAGTCAAAGATTTATTGTCTATTGGAGTACCTGTAGCTTGTCAGGATGGTTTTATTCAAGTATCGTTTTTGGTCATTACTATTATTGCCAATCGAAGAGGATTAGATGTAGCAGCAGCTGTAGGAATAGTGGAAAAGATGATTACGTTTATGTTTTTAGTACCATCATCCATGCTTTCAAGTGTTTCTGCATTAGCTGCCCAAAATGTTGGAGCTAATGAACATCTCCGTGCATCACAGACTTTAAGATATGCTTGTACGATAGCCGTAAGTTGGGGCTTATTGATGGTTGTTGTGATGCATTTTTTCTCATATCCACTTATTGGTATGTTTAGTGACAGCGAAGCTGTTGTGACATTAGGATGTCAATATATGTCAGGTTATGTATGGGATTGTGTTTTTGCAGGTATTCATTTTAGTTTTAGTGGTTATTTTTGTGCTTATAATTTATCATTAATATCTTTTATTCATAATTCTATATCCATCATTTGTGTCAGAATACCTTTTGCTTATTTATCAGCTATTTATTTCCCTAGTACATTATTACCTATGGGATTAGCATCAGCTTCTGGTTCTCTTATATCGGTAGTTATATGTTTAGGTGTTTTCCTTTATATGAAACGAAAGGGCAAGTTAAATGGACAAGTTGTATAAAATTGGTGAAGTCGCAAAAATGTACAATATTTCTACTAGCTTACTAAGACATTATGAAGAGGAAGGTATGCTCATACCTCAATATATTGATGCTAAAACGCATTATCGTTATTATGGAAATCAACAATTAGAAGTATTAAATACGATTTGTTCCTTAAGAGCACTAGATATCAGTATTAATGATATTAAAACCTATTTAGAAGGTAGAGATATTGATAAAATCAAACAAATGCTACAAAGTCAAAAAGCTATTGTTCATAAGCGAATGCAAGAACTCCAAACTATTGAACAAAACATTAATCATCGTTTATCTTTAATCGATGATGCCTTGTCTTCTAAAATAAACATGATTGAAATCAAAGATATACCACCTTGTACATTAGCTTATGTTGAAAACACAGTTAGTCCTCAAACTTATCTAGATTTAGAAACATCCATTCGAGAACTTGAAAAATATCATAGTAAATCAAGTATCTACTTAGGTAAAATTGGTATTAGTATTAGCAAGGATCATCTTATTCAACAACACTTTGATCAATATGATCGTGTCTTTATGATATTGGATGAAGAGGAATATTATGATGGACCTACTATTAAAATAGATAAAGAAACATGTATCACTTTAAGATTCAGAGGTACACATAAAGATGCAAAACAATACTATGAAAAATTATATCAATATATATTAGACAATCATTATACAATAAATGGCTTTTCTAAGGAAATTACATATATTGATGAAGGTTTAACTGATAATGTTGATCTTCACGTAACAGAAATACAAATACCTATAAGAACTGAATTTTAAATTCAGTTCATTTCATATTTCAGTTATAATAGTATTATGTATTTAAATGGAGGACGAAAAATGAAACTAGGCATATTAGGAACAGGTATGATTGTTCAGGATGTATTATCAATGATCAATAAGATTGATATTGAAAGAAAAGTATTATTATCGACAAAACGTAGTGAAAAGAAAGCTCAAAACTTAGTAGAACAATATGATTTGGATGGTTATTATTTAAATTATGATGAATTATTAAATAGTGATGTTGATACGATTTATATTGGTTTACCTAATCATTTACATTATGAATTTGGTAAAAAAGCTTTAGAACATCATAAACATGTCATTATGGAAAAACCAATAACAGCTAATACAAGAGAACTCAACGAACTATTAAAAATAGCAAAAGCTAATCATTTGATAATGGTAGAAGCAGTTAATATTCACCATTTACCAGCGTATAAGCAACTCAAACAAGAAATCAATAGAGTAGGAGATATTAAGATAATTAGTTTTAATTATAGTCAATATTCTTCGCGATATGATCGATTTAAGCAAGGTATTATTGAAAATGTTTTTGATTATCATAAAGCAGGTGGTGCTTTAATGGATTTGAATATTTATAATTTACATGGTTTGGTAGGTCTTGTAGGTAAACCTGATAAAATGAGTTATGTAGCGAATATTGAAAGAGGTATTGATACCAGTGGTATTGTGACACTAGAGTATCCTACATTTAAAGCAATATGTATTGGTGCAAAAGATTGTAAGGCCCCTTTATCTTTAACAATTCAAGGTGATTTAGGTGCTATATGTATGAGTAAGCCATTGGGACAGTTGGATTCATTTACATTTGTTGATAATAAAAATGAAACAATGACTTTTGGTGAAATGAAAGAACATCGTTTATATTATGAGTTTGTAGAATTCAATCGTATGATAAACGAATTAGATTATGACAAAGCTGATGAATTAATGGAAACAACGAAGATTGTAAGTGAAATCATTGAAGAAGCAAGAAAGCAGGCAGGAATTGTTTTCGATAATGATAAAATACTAGCGTAAGCTAGTATTTTAATGTTTTCACCCAATTTTGTAGTTCAGCTTTAGATATATTGGCATTTAATCTTGCTCCAGAAATAAATGTAGCATTAGTACTTTCTTGCAATTTCTTTTCTGTTTGTCCTAGTCCACTACTACCACTTGTTGCAAATACTATAATATTCTTATCTTTTAAATCATAACTTTCTAAGAATGTATTAATTATAGTTGGAGCAACATACCACCAAATAGGAAATCCTAAGAAAATTGTATCATATTGATCCATATCATCTACATGGTTAGAAATAGCTGGTCTAAAACTAGGATTATCCTTCATTTCATAACTACTTCTACTTTTGGCATCTTGCCAATTTAAATCAGCACTTGTATATTTTTTTTGGGATAATTTCAAATAAATCACTATCAACAACTTCAGCTAATTTTTCTGCGACAACTTTTGTTGTGCCAGTAGCAGAAAAATAAGCTACTAAAATTTTACTCATATTTTTGTCCTCCTTGTTTAATATTTTAAGTCTTTTTAAGTAAAAGTCCAATGCTTAATTTTAATAAATGATTATGTTTAAAAAGCGTTATGATTCATATCGACTTTATGTTAGAATAAGCACAGGAGATGATATGTATGGATGAATTCTTAAATGATATTTATACAAGTGTTTATAAACAATGGATTATTGGACATCATAGTCAAAATTATACTATAACATAAAAAAATGAGAATACCATTTATATTGATACAGACTATTGTCATGGTGAAATAGGTTTTTTTGATAATAATATTATAGCTCTAAGTGTTAAAAATCTTACTAATGATAATACAGAATTCTTTTTACATTTTCAGATGCAATCCATTAATCATGCAGTAGAATTATTTAATGAAATGATAGAAGTTATAAAAAAGTTGATTGATAAACCACAAAGAAAAGTCTTATTAAGCTGTACAAGTGGTTTAACTACTACTTACTTTGCTCAACAGCTCAATGATGCTGCTAATATTTTAAATCTAGAATATAGCTTTGAAGCCACACCTTATGCTGATTTATATGATAAAGGTAGAGATTATGACATTATCTTATTAGCACCACAGATTGCTTATCTACAACCCAAAGTACAGGAAGTACTAAGAAATAAAATGGTATTACAAATTCCTGCTTCCATGTATGCTAAATATGATACTGGTGAAACTTTATCGTTTATTCAAGAAGAAGAAAAGAATCATGAAGGTATTGATATGCCTGAAATCAAACCATTACTTTTAAAACGTGAAATCCATAATCAAAAGAACTTGTTGGTCATCTCTATGATTAGAGAATATCACAATGTTAAAGTAGGTTATCGTATTTATTATAAGAATGAAATGATTCATGAAAATGAGGTTTGTAAACCTAATATCAATTTACATGATATTGGGGATATTGTAGGAACTGTTAAAGCTGGATATGATATTGATTGTATTGGTATTTCTATTCCTGGTATTGTAGAGAATGGGAAGTCTACTTCACCAACAGATGATTTGAATGATACAGATGTTGCTGGTTATATTGAAGAAAATTGTGGTATTCAAACTTTTTTATTTAATGATACCAATGCAGCTGCAATGGGGTATTATGCAACGCAGAATGAATATAGTAGCTTATCATTATTATTTCAGCCCACCCCTGGATCATTAGGTGGTATTGGTAGTATTTTTAATGGCCAATTGATTGAAGGACATCATCATATTGCAGGAGAATCCAAGTTTTTACCTAATTGTTTAAGTGACGAACAAGTCCATTTATCAAAAACCCCAGAAGGCTCAATTTGTGCAGCTAGTGAAGTGCTGCGTAGTGTGATAGGAATTTTAGATCCTGAACTAATTGTAGTAAAGTCTGATTTAATATGTAATAGTCAAGATTTATATAAAGAGCTTTCTAAAGCGATTCCGGAAAAATATTTACCAGAAATTGTTATTATAGAAGATTTAAATAGTTATAGTTTATTAGGTACTATGATATTATGTGTTCAAGAGTTGTTAGAAAAAGACTAAGGAGAAAAACCTTAGTCTTTATTACCCATATAAAGTAAAAACTTCCTTATTAAAGGAAGTCTACTAGTCCCACTGTGCTAGAACCATTTAACAACTAAATTATATATTACATTCTTATAAAAGTCAATGATGATTTTGGACGGTATTCTTAATTCTAGTTCTAACGATTTTATCAAATAATCTATATTTTTTGAATTCTTTCCAAAAAGTTATATGGTAAGGAACGCATTTCTAATATTGTTTTATCTGTTGAGAAAGTCGTTTTATTGTAATTGTGTATTACTTGGAATATTTCATTAATGAAAATTTTTTAGAATGTTGATCTAATAATGTACAAATAACCAAAACAACTGCAAATATATCATTTTGACATAATCCTTTACGATATTCACAATCAGTTACTTGTTCATTAGAAAGAATTAAAACTTGTTTTTTTGGTAAAATTTCACGTATTGAATAGTTAAAAACTATGTTACCATGTGCAGTACAATTTCTGTAATTTTTTAATATGTATAATCCTTTTATCAGAAATTCTTTTTGCTGCTCCAAAGTCAAAAGTGAATCATTGAAAAAAGATTGGCATATATAATTTTTTTCATTTTTTTTCAAAAATTGATACCATTGTATTGTTAAACCAAATGAAATACAATTAGTTAAAATCCAACAAGGTATATGATTATGATGTTCAAGATAATGTTGTAAACTTAAATTATGATTATCTTCTTTAACTGCATTTTTTATATTTCGTAAAGTGTTATTTCTAAATGGGCTATTTAAATAATTGTTTCTACATAAATAATCTTTAGTATTTCTATTAGAAAAATCATCAATATCAGTATAAACTCCATAATGTTTAGAAATAATATAAGACATCTTAGATTTTAATGACTTTTCGATCATCATGATATATTTGAATAAAATATGATTGATATCCATATCAAAGTAATATAAAAGATAAAATTCATAAAAAGGAATAGGAATGATAAATTTATCATCTGTATCAATTTCATACAAATTTTTAAAACCATTGATTAAAGTATAATAGGATATATTAGATAAACATTCTTTAGCAAAATCTTTACCAGTGATAATAACATTTCTACTTTCTAAGATATCTAACATTCCATCATATGTCTTAAATGGTTTATCGTATATTATAGTTTCTTCCATAAAGTGAAAATCTCCTTCAATACAATAGTCTTAATCATCATCATCTTCATATATACCTGTATTATAACGATTTAATACCTCAAGAAATTCATCTAACGAACCATGTTTCATATACAACATAAACAATTCATCTATTTGTTCCTCATCACAACTACATAAATGATCATAGAAATTAATATGAAATCTTTCTAATAATAAGAAAAATAAAATATGTACTTCTTTCCATAAACGCATTTCAATACCTCTTTGTTCATCTTCTGAAACAACATAATGACTATCATATTTATAATGTTTAGGATTTTGATCCTCTTGTTTAAAATAATGTTGTACCTTCATTTGTTGCATAATTTTAACTAATTTTTCTAATTCATTTTGTTCCATAATAAATCCTCCTATTATTTATATACGCTAAAAATGTCTCAAATTTCTTTTTTTAAATGAAATTTTTTTAAAAAAATTTCATAAACACCTTTTTTAGTTTTAATATGTGCTATAATATGAAATATTTTTAAGGGGTGATCTTATGGGTCAAACAAATACTAAAAGATTAGTTCAGGGAGCTATGATTGCATCAATCTTTGGTGTTTTATCATTACTTAATACATATATGGGTGGTATGATAGATGTTTTGATTTGTTATGTAATGGTTGTTCCAATTGTGTGGTATGGTTATACTTATAGTATAAAAGATAATATTATTGTATGTATTGCAGCGATGATTGTGATTGCTTTAATGGGATTACCATTTTTTGTGATATCATCATTTTCGTCATGTGTAGCTGGTATTTTTATTGGTGAAGCTTTAAAAAGAAAATCCTCTAAAGGAACTATACTATGTGGTAGTTTTATAGTTATGTTTATGAATAATATTTTAATTTATAAAGTATTTTCAGGATTACTTGGAATGAATATTGCAGATGAATTAAGTGAAGTCTATGAAATGATACATCCATTAATGCCCTCTTTATCATTAAATACGGTTTTATCTATTGAGCCCATATTTTTAATTGTTATGTCTGCTATGGAAACCTATGTTATATTATTATTTTGCCAACTAGCTTTATCACGTTTTAAAATTGAATTCCCAGGTTCATTTCATATTGCTTCTATGCATTTAAATTATAAGTGGGGAATGATATTATTAGTTGTTTTAATTATTTCATATATATCAATTAATATTTTACATATGAATTATATGATATTTCGATATGTTTATACTTTATCTTTTCTTATTTTTATGATTGAGGGTTTAGCTTTTTTATGTTGGATATTAACAGTTTTAGAAAAACCAAAGTTGATGATTCTTGCTTTTATTGGTATACTATTACCATATGTTCAATATATTTATGGTGTTTTAGGAGTTATCGACATCTTAACGAATTTACGTTATAATATATATCATAGAAAGGGGATGAGTTCATGACTAAAAAATTACTACAGTTGAGAAATACCATGATGGTTTTATTGGTTGTAGAATGTATGATCCTCTTTGGTTTGTATTTGCTTATTGGTGGTTTTTTATTATTAGCTTTGGCTATTTATAGTGGGATAAAAAATATTGTATTATTGATATTTTTAGTTTATCAATCTTATAGTATAGATGCGAATAATTTAAGTGTTGCTGATGTTTTAAGTAGTGATGAAAGAAATATATTGATATTTGGTGGTATAGCACTTATTCAATATGATGAAAATAGGGATATTGTTTGGACAAGCGATTTGTTCAAAGAGATGAATATTAATATTGTAGGTGTTAAGTTATTAGAATGGCAACCACATTTAGCTTCATTATTTGAAGATGAAGATGTTAAAATTATTGATATTAAAGGTAAGAAGTTTGAAGCTTATAACAATCAAGAATCTAAACTCATTTATTTAAAAGATCGTACGTCCTATTTATCTTTAAAACAGGATTATTTAGATCAACAAGTATGTATGGCATACATTACAATTGATAACTATGAAGAAACAACAGCGAATGCTGATGAACCAAAGAAAGCTTTGATTCAATCAAAATCAAGGCAAGTTATTGTTGATTGGGCATATTCTAATGGTATTATTATTAGACGTTATAAGTCTGGTGGCTATTTGGCATTTTTTAATGAAAGAATTTATAAGAAACAAGTAGAGAATAAATTTGCAATATTAGATACTTTTAAAGAAATGTCTAAAGAGTTAGATGAGGTAATGACTTTAAGTATTGGTATTGGTAGAAATTCACGAATACTAAGAGAGTTGGATGAAATGGCTACTCAAGCCTTAAATTTAACTTATTCTAGAGGTGGCGATCAGGTGGCTGTGAAATCTGGTGATGATAAAGTTCGTTATTTTGGTGGTAATAGTCAATCGTTTGAAAAGAGTAGCAAGGTACGCGCTAGAGTCATTGCACAATCATTAGCTGGTATGATTAAAAATGCTTCACAGGTTTATATAATGGGACATAAGAATTCTGATTTAGATTCTTTTGGAGCCTCACTTGGTGTGGCCAAAATAGCTTTAGCTTATGATAAAAAAGTTAATATTGTGGTGGATTTTGACTCAATTGAAGAAAAGACAAAAAATGTTGCCACTATTTTTAAAAATGATGAACCTTATAAAGGTTTGATTGTTTCACCAATAGATGCATTAGAAAGAGTGGATAAGAAAACATTATTAATAGTTGTTGATCATCACAAGCCTAGTTTATCTATTTCTACGCAGTTATTAGATAAAGTAAAAAATAAAATGATTATTGATCATCATCGTAGAGGTGAGGAGTTTATTGATGCACCTGTTTTAACTTATTTGGAACCAGCTGCTTCAAGTACAGTAGAATTAATTGTAGAATTGTGGGATTATCAAAGTAGTGATGTCAAGATTAATGAATTAGAAGCTACTACAATGTATGCTGGAATGTTAGTTGATACGAACAATTTTAGACAGAGAGTTGGCGTTCGAACGTTGCAATCTGCATCTATATTAAGAGAACTGCAAGCCAATGTAACACAAGCATATGAATGGATTGAAGATACTTATGAAGAAACATTGGAAAGATTATCTATTACCAATTCTGCATATAAATACAATGATGACATTCTTATTACTTATGGAAGAGAAGATGAGAAATATCAACGTAGTATGTTGGCTAGAGCTAGCAATGCATTATTAGAAGTAAGTGGTATTAAGGCTTCATTTACGATTGGGCGTGTTTCAAAAAATCAGGTGGCTGTGAGTGCTAGAAGTACAAAGGACATCAATGTTCAAGTTATTATGGAAGAAATGGGTGGAGGAGGCCACTTTGGTATGGCTGCTACATCTTATGATAATAAGAGTATTGAAGAGGTTATTGAGATATTAGAAAAAACATTAGATGATTATTTAGCGTGAGGTGGATAAAATGAAAGTTATATTATTGAAAGATGTTAATAAAGTAGGTAAAAAAGGTGAAATTGTAAAGGTTGCAGATGGTTATGGTCAAAATTATTTAATTAAGAATAAGTTGGCTGTTTTAGCAACCGAATATGGTAAAGAATTAGTAGATAAAGAAAAAAAAGAACAATTAGAAATCGAAAAACAAAAGAAGATTGATGCTGAAGAATTAAAGAAGACATTAGAAAATATTGTATTAGAATTTCAATTATCATCTGGAAAAGATGGCAAGACTTTTGGTAGTATTTCTACTAAGAATATTTGTGAAAAATTATCTAAAGAATATAATATTAAAGTTGATAAAAGAAAATTTATCGATGCTTTTCGCATTCAATCATTAGGTTATACAAATTTAAAAATAGAATTATATAAAGGTGTTATTGCAACTATTAGAGTTCATACAATAGAAAAATAAGGAGGTAAAAGATGGCTAGAGAATATCCACATGATATAGAAGCAGAACGTTCATTACTTGGATCAATGCTTATATCAGGTGCAACATGTCAAACAATTTTATCATCAGCTACAAAAGAAGATTTTTATTTAGATAGCCATCGTATACTTTTTGAAGCTATGCAAGCTATCAATAATCAACATAATCCTGTTGATGTTACAACTTTGACTTCTTATTTGATGGATAAGAAATTACTAGATAAAGTTGGTGGTGTAGAATATTTATATCAATTAAGTGAATCTGTACCTACAATAGCTCATAGTGAATATTATTTAAAGAGATTACATGAAAAAGCATTACTTAGAAGGTTAATACGAGAATCAACTGATATCGTAGAAAAATCTTATGGTGAGATAGAAAATATTAATGATTTTATTGATCAAGTAGAAAAAGATTTTTTAAACGTTACAAGAGATAGAAATGCAGGTGAATTTCAGGATGTTAATACAGTTGTTCGTAATGTTACAGATAGATTGGTAAAATTACAACAGGCTGATAATCATATTACTGGTGTTAAAACTGGTTATAGTGATTTAGATAATTTGACATCTGGCTTTCAAAAAGGAGATTTGATTATTATTGCAGCTAGACCTTCTGTAGGTAAAACAGCATTTGCTTTAAATATTGCTTATAATGTTTCACAAAAATCAGATGAAGCAGTTGCTATATTTTCATTAGAAATGCCTTCTGAACAATTGATACAACGTATTATATGTATGGCAGGGAGTTTAAATGCATCTTCTTTAAGATCAGGAAGTATTTTAAAAGAAAATAATGAAAAATATTATGCGGCAGCTGATAAAGTTTCGAAATGTAATTTGTATATAGATGATTCACCTGGTATACGTGTTGGAGAAATTGCGGCAAAATGTCGTAGACTAAAAAGAGATCATGGTTTGAAATTAGTAGTTATAGATTATTTACAATTGATTTCTGGTAGTGGTAATAGTCGTGAATCAAGGCAACAAGAAGTATCAGATATTTCTAGACAATTAAAGATGATTGCCAGAGAGTTAGAAGTACCTGTGATTGCATTAAGTCAGCTATCACGTTCCATTGAAAAAAGAGAAAGTAAAAGACCTGTTTTATCAGATTTGAGAGAATCTGGTGCTATTGAACAAGATGCGGATATTGTAGCTTTTATACATCGTAGTGATTATCAGGATCCTTCTAAGGAAGAAGAAACGCAAGGGTTGACAGATTTGATTGTGGCTAAGCATCGTAATGGGGCTTTAGCAGATATTCATTTTGTTTTTAATAAGCAGTATAGTAAATTTTCTGGATTAAAAAATGATGGTAGTGTATCATCAAAAGATATTAGAGTTTAAGAAGAATGATTTCTTCTTTTTCTTTTTATATGAAAAAGATCCACGATTGTGGATCTTATATTGCTTCAAGACTTTCTTTTTTTAAATTCCTAATCATTATTAATAATGTTGGTATTAAAATAACATCAGCCGCAAACCAAGCTATTGGATTGGCAGATAAGATAGCATTAAAGCCCCAATAATTCACAAATATTAAAGCAATAACACTTCTAGCAATCAATTCTGCTGCACCTGCAAACATAGTTAAGGCAGATTTACCCAATCCTTGAATTGTATTTCTTGATACAAACAAAATACCTAATACAAAATAGAATGTACTATTAATCACTAAGAAACTTTGTGTATCAGCAATAATTGCTGTTTCACTACTATCCACAAATAATAAAGCTAAATACTTACCAAAGAAATACATAAATACAAAAGCCAATACAGCATAAATAACGACCATAATCATTGATTCTTTAATACCTTTGTAAATACGATCATATTTTTTGGCTCCTAAGTTTTGGCCACAAAATGTTGCCATAGTAGCTCCTAACATATCCATTGGTTGCGTAAAAAACATTTGGAGTTTTTGCCCTGCCGCAATTGCAGCTACTTTTGCTGATCCTAATGAGTTAACAGCTGTTTGTAAGATAACGGTTCCTACAGCAGTAATTGAATATTGTAAAGCCATTGGTAGAGCTATTTTTAATAGATTTAATACAATAGGTATACGAATTCTTCTAGTACTCTTATTAAATCGTAAATTAGGATATTTATGCCACATATAGATAAAACATAATATAGCAGAAACCCCTTGCGAAAAGATAGTCGCAATAGCTGCACCTCTTACACCCATATGTAAATTAAAAATCATAAATAAATCTAGGAAAATATTTAATACTGAAGATAGAATTAAAAATTTTAACGGTGTTTGACTATCCCCTAAGGCTCGTGAAATACTGGCTAAAATATTATAAGCCAAAGTACAAATTAAACCATAAAATATAATAATAATATAATTATAAGAATCCTGTATGATATTACTTGGTGTTTGCATAATTGTTAAGATATTATAAGTTGTAAAATGCATAAGGATCGTTAAACCTAACGCAAAAGCTAAGCTTAAATAAACAGCATTAGTAATAGTATTTAACATTAAATGCTGTTTTTTTGCTCCAAATGCTTGGGAAATTGGAATACCAAAACCACTCGCTAATCCTTGTGCAAAACCAATAACCAAAAAGTTTAATGATCCAGTAGCTCCTACAGCTGCTAAAGCATCAACACCTACAAATTGTCCAACAATCATAGTATCCACAATATTATAAAATTGTTGAAATAAAGCACCACCAATTAAAGGAATACAAAATTGAATAATCAGTTTCAATGTATTCCCTTGCGTTAAATCTTTTTCCATTTCTCCTCACCCGTAACGATTATACTATAATCTTACAAAAAAGGACAAGGATTATTTTATAAACTCATTTCTTATTAATAATATTACTTTTTTATGTATTCACAATCAACTAATAGTTAAGTTTTCTCTACTTTTAGTTTAGACTCTTAAGGAAAAGTCTAAATCTTCTATTTTCTTCGTTTCTGCTACCATCAAAAAACGATCATTAGGTTTAATAACATATTGAGGATCAATTCCTAATTCTAAAGCATTGGTTTCCATATTTCTTCTACCTAGTAAATTAATATTATATTTATGTCTTAAATTTAAATTGATAATCTTATGACCAACCCAAGAAACAGGCACACTCATTTCTACAATACAGTTATTATCATCTATTTCTATTAAATCAGCGATATTCTTTCGTAATAACTGTCTCGCTATTCTTACGCCCATTTCCTTTTCAGGTCGAATGACACGCGTTGCTCCTAAATTTTCTAATATACTTTGAAAACGTTCATTTTTAGCTTTGGCAATAATATATGGTATACCTATCTCTTTAAGATTAATAACGGCTAATAAACTTTCTTCCAAATGATTTCCAATGGCGACAATCCCCACATCAAACTCTTCAATGCCACATTCTCTTAAAAACTCTTCATTAGTAACATCACCAATAATAGCTCTGGTCGCATATTCAGCAACACTTTCCACATGTTCTACATTATTATCAATCGCAATCACTGTATGACCATAATCTGATAATGTTTTTACTATGGTTTCACCAAACACACCCAAACCTAATACCACAAACTGTTTCTTCTTCATATCTTTAACCTAATAAGACTTCTCCGTTAGGATACGTCATTTCCTTTCTTTTATTTTGATGATAACGTTGCGTAAATACTAATAACATTGTTAAAGGACCAATACGACCTGTATACATCAGTATCATAATAATAATTTTACCAAAAATTGTTAGACTACTAGTAACATTAGCACTTAAACCAACCGTTCCAAAGGCTGAATAAACTTCAAACATTAAATTTATAAATTCTCCTGATTCACTTATCGATATCAGAAATAAACCAGTCAAAGAAATAAAGAAACTAATAAGGGCTATTGTTAATGATCTCTTTGCTAATTGATCTGATATTGTTCTATCCATAATCGTCAAATGATTATGCCCTAATAATAATGTACGAATATATAAAATCATAATCATGAGTGTTGTGGTTTTCATACCACCTGCTGTACCTGCTGGAGAACCACCTACAAACATCAGCATACTACATAATAATTTTGTAGGATTATATAAAGAATACATATCTACTGTGCAAAAACCAGCGGTTCTAAGTGTCGTTGATTGAAATAAACTTGTTAATAATTTATTACCTATTGACATATTTCCTATTGTATTAGGATTATCATATTCTAATAAAAAGAAACCAACAGTACCAATGAATAACAAGCTTCCTGTCATAATCAAAACAATCTTACTATGAAGTGATAAATACTTATAAAGCTTTTTCTTATGTTTTCTAAAACAATCTGTTAAATCTACCCA
The DNA here is from genome assembly GCA_021201315.1 of Erysipelotrichaceae bacterium. GTDB lineage: Bacteria > Bacillota_I > Bacilli_A > Erysipelotrichales > Coprobacillaceae > JAJQDJ01. The sequence goes on along the minus strand of JAJQFG010000096.1, from coordinate 18,274 downwards.
TACTACAAAGCCTAAACCACCTGCAATAATTAGTCCCATAACTACTACATTTACTAAAATATTATTTTGATAGTTGATCAAAGAACTACTACCTAATAAATCAAATCCTGCATTACAAAAAGCTGATATACTATGAAACAATCCATAATAAATTCCTTTTCCAAAACCAAATTCACCAATAAATTGAATAGATAACAAAACAGCACCTGTCAATTCGAAAAATAGTGTATATTGAATTACCTGTTTCATATAACCAGCAATATTGGAAACACTATTTTGATTCAACGCTTCTTGCATAAGCATTTTACTTTCATATGTTAGTTTTCTTTTTAATAAAACTAATGTTAAATTCATTAAAGTTAAAAACCCTAAACCACCAATTTGTATAAGTATCAGTACAATAATCTGACCTATAATACTGTATTGTTTTACCACACAAAAAGGCACCAAACCTGTTACACATGTTGCACTCACAGCAATAAATAAATGATCAATATATGAGACACTATCATTTTTATTAGAAATAGATAATGATAATAAGATGGAACCTACAAATATAACAGCTAAAAAACTAAAAGCTATTCTTCTAACTGTAGAATATTGTTTCTTTTTTTGATGCTTATTAACTTCAACCACATTCATTGATCATCATCCTCTCTATTATTATTAAGATATTCATCAGTCATTTTCATAATAACATCACCTATAATGAGTGTTAGAATAAATACACAAGTCATAGCAATATCTTCCATATTCTCATCCCCCTTATCTAATTTCATCATAACAGTGAAGTTATAAAGAATTTATTAGTGAAATAGGTAAAGATATTAAGAAAACATTAAGAAAAAAATCTTAATGTTTTCTTAATGTCAGAAGATTTTTATTTATATGATATTAATCAAATTCATAGTATAATAATATATCAAGTAGAGGGGATGAGAGTATGGCACAACGTTTAATGAAAGGACAATTAAAGATATTTTTTAGCTATACCTATCATAAAGATATGACTCTAACCATGCTCAAATCAGCCTATGATATGAAACTACAAGGGTTTGATGTTAAGATAGGGGAATTATCCAATGATTTTAATGAATCATTGGATTATATTAATGATTCTCATACTTTTGATTTGGATGAGGTTTTAAAGATGAATCCAGATTTAATAGTCATAGAGGATATGATTGGGGATAATTCGATTACTTCTAGGCATAAGAAAAGATATCAGGATATTTTAGAATTATTAGATGCTGGTATAAATGTTTATACATGTTTGTTGGTGGAAAATATTGAGGGATTGAATGATATTATTGAAGAAATATTAGAAAAGCCTGTTAAACGTATACCAGATTATCTTTTTGATCAAGCTGATGAAGTAGAGTTCATTGATAAATCTCCTCATGATATGATGAATATGTATCGTTTGGATCAGCTTAATCAATTAAGACAATTAGCGATGAAACGATGCATGAATCGTTTAGAAATGAAACAAAATTATAATCCCATATTAACAGATGAACATATATTAGTATGTTTGAGTGCATCTCCTACCAATTCCAAGGTTATTAGAAGTGCTGCTTATATGGCTCAAGCGCTTAATGCACATTTAACAGCATTGTATGTGGAAACGAGTCAATCTTTATCAGAGGAAGCAAGACAAATGCTAAAAGATAATATGGATCTTGCCAGAGAATTTACAGCTCATATTGAAACTGTCAAAGGTGATGATATTGCTTATCAAATATCAGAATTTGCGAATAAATTTCATATTACGAAAATTGTATTAGGCCATAGTAGACAAGATAAAATGTGGTCACCATTTAAAACAAATCTTGTCGAACAATTGATTCAACTGACACCTGACCTAGATATTTATATTATTCCAGTACATGGCTATAGTACTTTTAAAAGTAAACCTGTAAAACATGAATCACAAAGTATCACTATATCAGATACAATTAAAAGTATCCTTATTTTAGTAGAAGTGACACTTATTGGTTATTTATTTCATTATTTAGGTTTTAGTGAAGCTAATATTATTACGGTTTATCTATTAGGTGTATTATTAACCGCAATGTTAACATCTGCGAGAATATATAGTTTAGTGATTTCTATCGCAAGTGTCTTTGTATTTAATTTCTTTTTTACAACACCACGATTTTCTTTAGCAGCCTATGGCTCAGGTTATCCAATGACATTTATCATTATGTTTATAGCAGCCTATATTACTAGTACATTAACTGTTAGAGTGAATCAAAATGCGAAGAATTCAGCACAAACGGCTTATCGTACGAAAATTATGTTAGAAACGAATCAATTGCTCCAACAGGAAAATAATATCGAAGGGATTATTCATGTTATAAATCATCAATTGTCAAGATTATTAAAAAAGGATATTATTCTTTATCCAATTATCAATGATAAAATAGAGAAACCTATTACATGTATGTTAGAAAATCATTCGTGTGATTTTATAAATGATGACGAAATAAAAGTAGTGCAATGGGTTTATCGTAATCATAAGCAAGCTGGAGCAACCACTGAAACATTTGATAATGCCAAGTGCTTATATTTACCTATTTCTAGTAATAATAAGATTTATGGTATTGTTGGTATTAGATTATTGAAAGAACCATTAGATTCATTTGATTATAGTATATTATTATCATTATTAGGAGAAGCAGGTTTAGCTTTTGAAATCGATTATGCCAATAAAGAAAAAGCCAAAGCTGACTTACGTGCTCAAAATGAACAATCTCATGCGAACCTATTAAGATCTATATCCCATGATTTAAGAACACCTCTTACTTCTATATCAGGTAATGCAGGTATGTTGTTGACACAAGAAGAAAACTTAGATGAATCACAAAAGAAGCAATTATATACAGATATGTATAATGATGCTTTGTGGCTAAATGGTTTGGTTGAAAATTTATTATCGGTATCGAGAATAGAAAATGGTACGATGAAATTAAACTTGAATACTGAAGTTATTGATGAATTAATTCAAGAAGCTATTGATCATACTCAAAGAAAAACATTTGAACATCATATTGTTTATGAACCATTAGATGATATTATATTAGTAGAAGCAGATGCGAGATTGATTATTCAAGTTATTTTTAATTTATTAGATAATGCGATTAAATATACACCCAAAGATTCTATTATTGAAGTTAAGGTTACACCACAAGATCAATATGTCATCGTTGATGTGATGGACAATGGAGCAGGTATCCCTGATGAACATAAATCTCATATTTTTGATATGTTTTATACTGGTAATCAAAAAGTAGCTGATAGTCATCGTAGTTTAGGATTAGGGTTAGCATTATGTAAGTCTATTATTGATTCTCATCATGGAACGATTACTGTTTTAGATAATGTCCCTCATGGATCAATATTTAGATTTACACTACCTATAAAGGAGGTTACATTATATGAAGAATAAACCAACAATACTTATTATAGAAGATGATAGAGCAGTTAGAAATTTAATATCTACAACATTATCTACGCATGATTATAAATATCTAATAGCTCAAAATGGTGCAAGTGCTTTATTAGAAGCTTCATCGCATAATCCTGATATTATTTTATTGGATTTGGGTTTACCAGATATGGATGGTGTAGATATTATTAAAAAAATAAGATCATGGTCCAATATGCCTATTATTGTCATTAGCGCAAGAAGTGAAGATAGTGATAAGATAGAAGCATTAGATGCAGGTGCAGATGATTATCTGACAAAACCTTTTTCTGTAGAGGAATTATTAGCGCGTTTAAGAGTAACTTTAAGAAGACTTAATTATATTCGAGGTTTATCAGATAAAGAAAGTTCAATATTTATCAATGGAGATTTAAAGATAGATTATAATTTAGGTTGTGTTTATCTTAATGATGAAGAATTACATTTAACACCTATAGAATATAAACTGGTATGTTTGCTTGCAAAAAATGTTGGTAAAGTATTAACACATACCTATATTATTCATGAAATATGGGGTGTTGGTTATGATAATGAAGTAGCTACATTAAGAGTATTTATGACAACGTTACGTAAGAAAATTGAAAAAAATGCATCTAATAAATATATTCAAACTCATGTTGGTATTGGTTATCGTATGTTAAAAGTGGAGGATAAAGACAAATAATGTCTTTATCCTACTAATGCCCAAGGCAAGAATCGGACTTGCTGCTGCTGATTACCATTCAGCTGTATTGCCATTATACTACATGGGCGTGCATATATTATATCAAACAACCATTGGATATACAATAAAATACGAGAAATATTATTTCTCGTATTAAGTACGTCTATCAAATTGTTGGTGGCATTTAGGACAAGTAATAGTAATAGCACCTTTTCCTTTAGGAACTCTTAAATATTGATGACAATAAGGGCATTTAAGATATTTATGTGTCTTACGATATTTCCATTTATTAACTTGTCGATTGCCCCATTTTCTAATACCTGATGTTCTTGCTAAATACCAGTTATTTTCTGATTGTCGTTGATATGTATTTCTAGAAAATACACGATAAAATTCATAAATAAGTACAATCCACATCAATATATAAATATAAGGTACAAACATTGATAATACAGCTAATATTAAATAAACAACAAACAAGAAATTACCTAAATTATCAATACCATATCTACCACTCATAAAATTTCTAAACCAATTTTTCATTTTTTTCATCACCTGAAAGCTATTATAGAAATGAATTATGAATCTTATATGTACTTTGAAAATTTGATAAAGTTTTTGAATAATGGTTGAGTTTCATATATAATATGTAAAGTATTGTTTGGAGGTAGGGAAATGTATAATCAATATAGAGAAGGATGGTTAGAAGTTATTAGTGGTTGCATGTTTGCTGGGAAAACAGAAGAATTAATTCGTCGAATTAATGTTTTATCTTTTGCTAAAAAGAATATTATCGTATTTAAACCTAAGATTGATGATCGTTATTCTGATACAGAGATTGTTTCTCATGCAGGTATGCATGTACCTTGTATTGTGATTGAAAAGGCTGCTGAAATATTAGAACATGTTCAAGATGATACTCAGGTTGTAGCCATTGATGAAGTGCAATTCTTTGATGAAGAAATTGTGGATGTTTGTGAATATTTAGCAGATCATGGTTTACGTGTGATGGCTGCTGGATTAGATGAAGATTTTAGAGGAGAACCTTTTGGTGTTATGCCTCAACTTTTAACGCGTGCTGAATTTGTGACAAAGTTAACAGCTGTTTGTGCCAAATGTGGTGCTCCAGCTACACGCACTCAAAGAATTGTCGATGGTGAAGCAGCTTCTTATGATGATCAAATTGTGTTAGTTGGTGCTGTTGATCATTATGAACCAAGATGTCGTCATTGTCATGAAATTAAGTATAAACCACAAAAATATCATAGATTTTAATTTTGCTTACATAATTAGGAATTTTGTAAAAGTTCATAATGAAGACATAATTCAAATGTATATTAAACAATGTCGAAAGACAATACGATAGTATTGATTCCCCTCAAATCTATCATATATCCCTAAGAAAGAGTTGCTCCCCCAAAGCAACTCTTTCAATTTTTTTATGAAGATGCTATACTACATGCGAGGTGGAATCATGATAAAACTATTTGCAACGGATTTAGATGGAACATTTTTAAATGTATTTCATACAACCGATAAATACTTATTAGATACAATAGATATGATTAATGAAGAGAACAAGTACTTTGTTGTAGCAACTGGTAGACATATGCGTGCTTACCAACAGAAAAAATTCTTCAAAGATTGTCAAATATACAATATATGTATGAATGGAGCTAGAATATTGGATAATGATAGAAATGTTATATATGAAAAAGGTTTGGATAAAGAAATCGTTAAAGAAATGTTAGAACTATTTCCTGATGTTGATTTAGAATTCAATGATGCCAATTATACATATTGTAAGTTTTCATCATTAAATCATCTTAAGAATGTCTATGATCCTAAACCTTTAAAAAGAATTGCTAAAAAGATATATTATGCATTAGGTTTATCAGAATGGAAATTTCATCAAAGTAATAAGGATATTCTTAAACATGATATATTAAAAATCAATGCTCATGTTGATGATGATAAAGAAGCAAAAAGATTGCAAGCTTATATTGATGCTCATGATAATATTGTCAATGCACCATTTACAAGCAATTTTTTTGAAATAACTGATAGTAGTGTTAATAAAGGCAATGCGATAAAGATATTAATGAAACAACTTCATATTAGTGAAGATGAAGTTGCAGTATATGGTGATGGTGGTAATGATGTTGTGATGTTAGAGATGTTTGAACATTCATATGCACCGAGTGATGGAAGTGATATTGCTAAAAAAGCAGCAAGACATATTATAGGTAAAAATAGCGAATATGCAGTGGCTAAACATATGCGAGATTGTTTAAAAAAATAATGAAATAATTATTTATGTGTTCACATGAAATTCACAAATTTGATTTATATTGGATACGTAAAATAATAGTTCGTATCTCTCCCTTATAAAATATGTCTTTTTAAAAGAACCAAGCTCCTTGGTTCTTTTGTTTTATATTTATGTTATAATGAAGTAGGAGGAATAATTATGAATAATATATTATTTGATTTAGATGGTACTTTAACAGATCCTTTTTTAGGCATATGTCAAGCAGTTGCCTATAGTTTAAAGTATTTTAATATAGAAGTAGAACATTTAGAAGATTTAAAAAATTTCATCGGTCCACCTTTGGATGTATCATATAAAGCATATTATGATATGAATGATGATGAAATAGCTATTGCTATTCAAAAGTATCGTGAGTATTTTGGTGATATAGGTTTGTTTGAAAATGAAGTTTATGATGGTGTAGAGGATATGTTACAAACGTTACTTGATCACCATAAAAACTTATATATATGTACTTCTAAGCCTTATGAATATACAATAAGAATATTAGAACATTTCCATTTAGATTATTATTTTAAAGGTATTTATGGAGCAACAATGGATGGTTCTAGAAAGTATAAGAAAGATGTTATTAGTTATTGTTTAAAAAGAGAAAATTTAGATTATAGAGATTGTATAATGGTGGGTGATAGGTTCCATGATATTGAAGGTGCACATGCAAATGATATAGCTTGTATTGGCGTTTTATATGGTTATGGTAGTGAAGAAGAGTTTAATGAGTATCATTGTGAATATATTGTAGATAATGTACAAGAACTTACACAATTATTATTAGAAGGTGAATAAAATGCGAGAAAATATGAAATATGATACCAATCTTTATCAATTAAGAGAAACAGTTTTAATGAGAATGATGGAGATTATTAAGAATCAAAGGTATATTGTACATGGAGGTACAATTTTCTTTGGTGATTCTTTAACAGAGTTTTTTGATATTGATAAATATTTTAAAAACATAGAGATTAAATATAATACGGGTATTAGAGGTATTACCAGTGGTATGTTATTACATTTCATCGATGAAGGCGTGTTAAAATATTATCCAAGTCAAGTTATCATTATGATAGGTACCAATGATTTAGGTAATACAGTCATGGCATCGCCTAGAGATATTGCTTTAAATGTGAAAGAAATGGTAGAAATCATTCATAATAATTTACCGGATTGTAAAATAGTTTTATTAAGTCCTATTCCTTGTCTTAAAAACCAAACTTATTATGAAACCAAACAAGGACTTAGAAACAATGATATTTTACAAATGATATATCAAGAATATCAACGTGTGATACCTTATGATTATATACAAATGATTAATATTTATGATGCATTATGTGATAAACAAGGAAATGTTATATCATCATATTATGTAGATGGATTACATATTAATGATGATGGATATAAAGTTATTACCCAAAAAATTAAGGAGGAGCTCTATGCAAAAGTATTATGAAATAACAACTTCCAAAGGAACCATGCGAGGTTATTTTCACCAACCTGATAAGGATAATTATCCTGTATGTTTGATATTTCATGGTTTTACAGGATTACATACGGGAACAAAATTCGCCTATGTAACGATATCTCGATTGTTAGAAGAAAAAGGTATAGGTAGCGTTAGATTGGATTTTTTAGGAACGGGTGATTCTGATTTATCATTTAAGGAAATGACTTTTAAAGATGAGTTAGAATCAGCTAAAATCATACTTAATGAAATATCAAATTTACCTCAAGTGACAGATATCTACTTATTAGGGCATTCGATGGGTGGCGCAGTAGCAAGTGAACTTGCAAAATTATATCCTAATGATATTTTAAAAATGTGTTTATGGGCACCTGCGCTTAATTTAAGTGATGCTTTAGAATATCTTAAAGGACATGTTCAAGAAGCTCCATCATACGATCATAATGGCTTTGAAATATCTAATGAGTTTGTTGAAGATATTATTGCTCGTGATTTTTATAAAGATTTGGATACTTATAAAAATCCCCTTATGATTATTCATGGTACTAAAGATACAACTGTTCCCTATGATATATCCAATAAATATCTAAAAGGATACTATCATCCAGAATTTCATCCGATTTTAGATGCAACTCATAATTATGATAACCTCAATCATATTAATGAAGTTATTGATCTTACAATAGAATTTCTAACAAAAGATGTAGAATTATATAATGAATGATGAGAGTTATTCATTATTTTTTGTATTGTCTTTTAACATATTTATGATATAATCAAGTGGCAGCAAAGGAGTGGAATTATGAATAACATTAGAAATATTGCTATTATTGCCCATGTTGATCATGGTAAAACAACTTTGGTTGATCAATTGTTGAAGTTATCAGGTACATTAAAGGACAATGAACAAATAGCGGAAAGAGCTATGGATTCTAATGCTCTTGAAAGAGAAAGAGGTATTACAATTTTAGCTAAGAATACAGCTATTAATTATAAAGATTATCGTATTAATATTATGGATACACCAGGACATGCCGATTTTGGTGGTGAAGTGGAACGTATTATGAATATGGTTGATGGTGTTTTATTGGTCGTTGATGCTTATGAAGGCACTATGCCACAAACACGTTTTGTGTTAAAGAAAGCTTTAGAGGCTAAAGTAAAACCTATTGTGGTTATAAATAAAGTAGATAGACCTGTTGTTAGAATTGAAGAGGTTATGGATGAAGTGTTGGAGTTGTTCTTGGAATTAGGCGCTGATGATAGTCAAATTGATTTTAAAACAGTATTTGTTTCAGCTTTAATGGGAACATCTAGCTTGGATCCTGATGTATCAACACAAGTCCCAAATATGGATTGCTTGTTTGATATGATTATTGATGAAATACCAGCCCCTACTGTTGATGAAGAAGGGCCATTGCAATTTCAACCAGCATTATTAGATTATAATGATTATGTGGGACGTATTGGTATTGGTCGTATTCAAAGAGGCAAGATGAAAGTTAATGAATCTGTTGTATGTGTTAGAGCTGATGGGACAAAGACACAATTTAGGATTCAGAAGTTATTTGGATTTATTGGTTTACATAGGATTGAGATTGAAGAAGCATCAGCGGGTGATATTGTAGCAATTGCTGGTTTATCTGATATTGGAGTTGGTGAAACTGTATGTAACCCTGGTAAGGAAGAGCCTTTACCTTTACTTAGAGTGGATGAACCTACGATTCAAATGGTTTTTGGCAGCAATACTTCACCATTTGCAGGTAAAGAAGGTAAGTTTGTGACTGCCAGTAAGATTGAAGATAGATTAAATCGTGAAACGAATAGAGATGTTTCTTTAAAGGTTGAACGTATTCCTAATAGTGAAGAGTGGATTGTTTCTGGTAGAGGAGAATTACATTTATCTATTTTAATTGAAAATATGCGTAGGGAAGGTTTTGAGTTACAAGTTTCTAAACCAGAAGTTATTATTAAAAATATAGATGGTAAGAAATGTGAACCTTATGAAGAAGTTTATATTGAAGCACCTGATGAATGTATTGGTAGTGTTATTGAATCATTAGGTTTTAGACATGGTGAACTTCAAAATATGGATTCTGAGAATGGTATGACGAAAGTCGAATATATTATACCTTCACGTGGTTTGATTGGCTTTATGACAAACTTTTTAACAATGACAAAGGGTTATGGTATTATCAACCATTCATTCCTTGATTATCGTCCTATGGAAGGGGCGACGGTTGGTGAAAGACAACTTGGTGTATTAGTATCTATTGATACTGGACAAACAACTGCTTATGCCTTAGGTGGTGTAGAAGATAGAGGCGTGATGTTTGTAGGACCAGGTACTGATGTTTATGAAGGTATGATTGTTGGTGAACATAATCGTGATAAAGATTTGGTTGTTAATGTGACTAAAGGTAAACAATTAACGAATACCAGATCATCTACAAAAGATTCAACTGTTGTTTTAAAGAAACCACGTGTGTTTAATCTAGAAGCATGCTTAGATTATATTAATGAAGATGAATTAGTAGAAGTCACACCAAAAAGTATTCGTTTAAGAAAACGTTTATTAACAGACACAGAAAGACGTAAAGAATTCGTGCGTAAGAATAGTTAAGCATCCTTGTCATAAGGATGCTTTTTATAGGAGAATATATGAAAAGAATTGTCGAAATATGTTGTGGTAGTTATGAAGATGCTTTAAATGCATATCATGGTGGAGCCAAACGTATTGAACTTAATAGTGCATTGCATTTAGGAGGTTTAACACCTTCTTTAGGATCTTTAATATTTACAAAACAAAATACTGATTTAGAAGTGATTTGTATGGTTAGGCCTCGTGGTGCTGGATTTTGCTATAGTGAAAATGAATTTGAAGTGATGAAATATGATGCTAAACTATTGATGAAAAATGGAAGTGATGGAATAGCTTTTGGTTTTTTAGATAAAAAAGGAAATATTGACAAAGATAAAACTAAACAAATGATTGATATCATAAAACAATATCATGGTATAGCTGTCTTTCATCGTGCCTTTGATTGTGTATCTGATCCTTATGAAGCTATTGAAACATTGATTGACTTAGGAATTGATCGTGTATTAACCAGTGGCTTAGAAAATAAAGCAATGGAAGGTATTGAGCTTATTAAAGATTTACAAGCAAAATATGGACATCAAATTCAAATACTTGTAGGTAGTGGAATTAATGCCAATAATGCTACAAAGATCATGGATGAAACAAATATTTATCAAGTACATAGTTCATGTAAAGATTGGCTTAATGACCCAACAACTTCTATGAACCATGTAAGCTATGCCTATGCTTCTTCTCCTTATGAAAATGATTATGATGTCGTTTCCAAACAATTAGTTGAAGAACTTATTAACAGTATTTAAAATGTCCTTTTTGGGACATTTTTTATATGGTATAATAGTTAAAGAAATATAGAAAACAATCAGGAGGGTATACAATGAAATATGAAGAATCAAACTTAGTTGAATTAAAACGCTTGTTAGATGATGACATGAAAAGTGAAATTATTTCTTTTCTTAATAGTTACATTGGTGGGACCATCTATGTAGGTGTAGATGATGATGGTTCTGTATACCCTTTGTCTATTTCGCAAAAGGATGAAAATGAATCAAAAATTATAAATTGGATTAGAGATGAAGCAATTTATCCTAATTGTAGTGATTATGTGAAGTTTCATTATAATGAAGATGATGTGCTTGAAATTAATATAGAATCTGGAAAAGAGAAACCATATTATTTAAAATCGAAGGGTTTAAAACCAAGTGGTGTATATATACGTTATGGTAGAAATAAGGCCCAAGCAACTCAACAAGAAATCGCTAGAATGATACGAGAAAGAGATGATATTCCTTATGAATCTCTTATATCTAAAAATCAAAATTTAACTTTTATAACTTTAAAAAACAAATTTGAAGAAAAAGGAATGGATTTTGGGAATTTTAAACTTATAACTTCAGGATTTATTATTGATGGGAAATATACAAATGTTGCTTACTGGTTTAGTGATCAATATCAAGTAGAAACTAAAATGGCAGTATATCAAGGATTATCACGTAACATTTTTAGATCAAAAAAGGAATATGATGGTTGTATCATATCACAAATTGATCATGCTTTAGATTATTTTGATTTGTGTAATGAAATTAGAGTTGTCATTAATGGAGATCCAACAAGAAAGGAAATTCCATCTTATAAAAAAAGAGCTGCTCGTGAAGCAATTTTGAATTGCTATTGTCATAGAGATTTTTCTAGACGTTCTAACATTAAAATTGAATTTTTTGATGATCGCTTAGAAATACTTTCGCCAGGTGGATTTTATGATGGTTTAACTTTAGAAAAAGCATTGAATGGTGAACAGAGTTTTAGAAATGAATATGTAGTGCGTTTGTTGTATAAATTAGGTTATATTGAAAACTATGCTTCAGGATTAACTCGTATTTTTGATGAATATGCGTTTGAGCTTGATGAACCTCAAATTATCACAAGTGATACTAGTTTCAAGGTTGTTTTACCTAATAAAAACTATAATGCATTATATAAACAACCTCAAAACCATATTAAAGATAATAATGTAGAATATGATATATCAGGTCTTTTCCATAAAAAAGAATGAAACTATACGATTGAAGTGATTTTATTATATATGTTATGATATATATGGTGGTTTAATGAAAAAGATATTAACAGCGTTTATCGGAACACTAGTAGGTTTTATATTATGGATAGTTATGTCACAACTAGGTATATTTCCTTCGTGGTGTGGATTTATTATAGTTTGTGGATGTTTAATTGGATATGAATTATTACAGTCTGGATTAAATAAACAAGGTATGATGATATGTATGATAATGAGCATGATAATGATCATTATAGCAGAAATGATATGCTTAGGGCTTGAGATACATAGTTATGCTAATCATTATTATGAAGTTTCATTGTTGAGTAGTTTCTTAATGATACCTATGTTTATATTTAATACATCAGTAGTAGTAACGATTATTTTAGATATAATCATTGGAATTATATTTGAAATAGTAGGTTATATCACATATATAAAAATCGTTAAAAAGCAACCTATAATCAATAAAAATTTAGACATATGATGAAAAACACATCCGATTTTCCAAATTTTACTGAATTTGAAAAAAATTTAGAAAAAAATTTGAATAAAGTTTGTAATCATGAGGAAAATCTGTTATATTAGGCAATGTAAATTGAGAGGATTCATTAAAATTCTTTCATTTATCAATCAAACGAGGAGGTAAAATAAATGAAAACTACAATTCAAGTTCAATTTAATAATACAAGTGTTGAAACAAAAGATATCGAAAAGAAAGTAAAAGAAGCTTTAAAAGCTCAAAATATTAAAATGAATACAATCGATACTTTAGAAGTATACTATAAACCAGAAGAAAATGCTGTATACTATGTTGCAACAACTAAAACTGGTGAAGTTTCAGGTAATCAAGAACCATTAACAATCGCTTAATGAAAAAGGAATCAAACTGATTCCTTTTTATTTTATAATGTGAATTCTATTTTCCTTCTTATTTTTAGGTTCTACACGCTTTTTAGAATACCCTAAAGCTGCACATCCAACAACTTGGTGATTTTCAGGAATACCAATCTTTGATAATACAGCTCGTACATTTTCTAAATCTTGTGTATCCCTTAATTGATTAATCCAGCAAGATCCTATATTTAAACTCTCAGCAGCTAAAAACATATTCTCTAACATACAACTGCCATCTTCTTTAAGTCTTGTATAATCTTTTGGACCACTTACAATAACTAATATAGGAGCATGATAAGTACAATAATAATTATCAGGCTTTTTAATTTCTAGCTGTTTAAAAGCAACATTAATTGCTAAAGCTAATTCATCAATCAAATCAGCATTGATCACTGCGAACATTTCATCAACCTGACTATTCATAGCACTAGGAGCTAATAATCCGGCATTTAGGATTATCTTTAATTCTTCTTCTGTTATTGGGTTATTTTCATAACTACGACAACTATATCTAGATGCCATAACTTTTAATGTTTCATTCATATAATCACCTCAAAGTAATTATAATTCAATTCATTAAAAAAACAATGATAATCAATCATATTTGTGCTATACTTTAACCGTTAGAGATATCTCTAATATAATATTATCATTTATTTAAATTAATTATAAAGATATTTAAGAAAGGAAAGACTATGAAGAAAATATTAGTATTAGTGATGATGATGGCTATGCTGTGTGGCTGTTCACAAAATAAGATTGTTACAACTTTTATGCTTACAAGGGATAATGAAACTTATGCTTTATATAATACTGAAGGTAAACAAATCACTGAAAATGACTATACTTATTATAAAGAAGTTAATGCTGGCTATTTGGTTACTGATAAAGATGAACAAATGGGAGTTATTGATGAATTAGGTGAAACAATTGTTGAATTTGGTAATTATGCTACTTTAGAAAGTATTAATTCTATGTTTTATGGTTATAATGATATGAGTGAAGAAGCTACAGTTGATAGTGAAGATGTAGATAATGAAGAAACAGCAGATGAAGTTGAAGATAGGACAGGTTATTTGGTTGATAATTTGGATATTATCAATAGTGATGGTGAAGTTTTATATAGTGCTAGTGAAGATATACAAATTATGCAAAGTGATTTACCAGTTATATTAGAGAATGATACTTATAGTGTTATTTATAAAGATGGTGAAACTCTATTTTCAGGAACTGATAAAGTAAATTATGTAAGACAAAGTAATGATGGAAAATATGTTTTTATAAGTTTTGATGATTTTGCTAAATTTTATTATACAGATGATGTTGAAGAAACAGCTAGTTTTGATTTAACAATTCAAGAAACAGGTGAATATAGTATTATTGCCACAAATGATACTGGCGTTATTTTAAATGATAAAGATAATGGTAAAATATTATATATTGATATTACAAATCAAACTTATTATACACTTGAACAAAAAATAGAATCAGCTTATTTTGATTCTAAGAATAATGTTATACTATTAACTAAAACTAAAACATATATTTATTCAGTTGGTCATGATCTTATAGAGCTTACTACGTATTATTATTCAAGTAATATCTATTTAAAAAGGAATAGTAGTGTTTATGGACCACATACAATTTATAATAGTGATACAACAATCAGTGATGCTTTAGTAGATATGCAATTAAATCCAGTGGTGAGTGAATTAAATAGTATGGTATATCCAGTCTATGTAAAGGATCAAGGATATACGTATTATGATTTTGATGGTAATCAAGTTATTGAAACTTATTATTTATCTGCTGAGGCTTTTGATGAAAATGGATGTGCTATTGTACAAAAAGAAGATAGTAGCTATATATTGATTGATAGTGAAGGTAATCAACTAACCAAATCTACTTATTATTCTATTAAGTACATAGGCAGTTCATATTATGCGGTGTATAATGAAAATGGTATTTTTGGAGTTGTTAATTCTAGTGGTGAAGAAGTTTTTGGCCAAGAATATACTGAACTTCCAGAAAATAGTATTGTTGAATCGAATAATACAATATATTTACTTTTAATTAAAAATGGTAAGACTTATGTTTATGATTCTAATTCAAATATGGATGAGATTTTTTCACATGAAGGTAATGTTATTTTAAATCCAAAAGGTTATTTTGTGGTTAATAATACTTATTATACAATCGAGGGTGAAGAAATAGAATAGGAGAATAATGATGTATTTATTTATTTATCTTTTATGGTTTATTGGTATTTTATTGATTTTTCAATTAATTATGTTTGAATTACAAAAACGTAAAGTTGATAAATCTAATAATATGAATTGGTATTTATCTTTGGATAGACCTTTTAATTATAATAGGACTGGATATATGGTGTTTATCTGTGTTCTATGCTATTGTTTGGCAATGGGTATTTCATTTACCTTTTCTTGGTTTTTCTATTTGATATTATTTATTGCTTTAGGTATTGTAGCAGATGCTATTGTTCAATATCTTACTTTAGCTTATGGTAAAAAAAGATGTGCTAAACAAATTGAAGAAGCCCAATATATGAAGAATGAATTAGCTCGTTTATCAGAAGCAGTAGAAGTTGAAGATCATTCATATGTGACATCATCACCTCGTTATGATGAATTAGATTATTTAAGACACTATATTAAACCAACTGATCATGTAGCTTTTATTACAGCAGATCAAGGTAAATTAGCTTATGAATTTGAACCTAAAGGCGAGGCAACTTTTGTTTTAGAACCATATGGTCAAGTTGATACTATAAAATATCCTGATGATCCATCATTTAAGGTAACACAATTAACATCATCAGGACAAATGCCTTTCAAAGATAATAAATTAGATATTGTTTTTTGTAAGAACTGTACTTATACTAAAGAAGAAGTTAATCGTGTTTTAAAAAACAATGGTTACTATATTGTTAATCAAAATGGAACTGCTAATTTAAAAGAATTTGTACAAATGTATATGCCTTTCAAGCTTAAGAAAACATGGGATGCTTATACATGTGCTCAGTCTTTAGAAGAATTGGGTATGCATGTTATTGAAAAAATAGATGATTATGGTACTATACGTTTTAATAGTGTTGAAGCTATTTATACTTATTTTATGGAAGTATCACCAGATCTTGCAGATATTAATAAATATCAAGTATTTTATATCAATGCTATGAAAGCTATTAGGGAACAACATTATTTTGATTTAACGACACATAAATTTTTGGTTGTTGCGCAAAAAACAGGCGTATTATCACAAGTACAAGAGAAGTAAAAAACTTCTCTTTTTTAATAAATCATGATAAAAACAAATAAAGTTTTTTAAAAAAAGTGTGTTATATAGATAGAAAATGTAAGCGATTTAAATTTCTTTTCAAAAATGATGGAAAACAAATTGAAATGTGGTATAATAGTACTATAAATTATTAAGGAGGAGTCAATCAATGGCAGAAAAATTTTCTTTTGTTGTATTAGATCCAGTAGGATTACATGCTAGACCAGCAACTATTTTAGTAAATCAAGCTAATAAATTCTCTAGTGCTGTTAAATTAACTTATAACGGTAAAGAAGTTAACTTGAAATCAATCATGGGTGTTATGTCTTTAGGTGTTCCTACTAAAGCTACAGTTGAAATTACAACTGAAGGTGAAGATGAAGTAGATGCAGCTGAAGCAATCAAGAAAGTAATCGTTGATCAAAAAGTTACTGATAAAGTTATTGATTAATTATAATAATTAACTTTGACTTTTAGGACCACAAAATGTGGTCCTATTTACTTTATTTGGAGGTAAATATGAATTATTTAAACGAAAATATCTGCAATAAAGCAGTTTTTTATAAAGATGAATTACCAGCTTTTATTGGACAAGCAATATATCACTTTGGTAGTAATGAAGATTATGATATTTTAGCTTATATAGATGTCGATGGTGTTGGTGAAAAAGGTATTATTCTTACAAGAACACATTTCTATTTTAGTTTTGCTTTTAAAGATAACTTTAGCTATGATGATATCGAAACATTAACTTATGAAAAACATCATAATAACGACAAAGTCACAGCTATTATTAAGACACATCAACATACTTACAAATTCTCTAATCATTATATTAATCAACTCAACTTATTAAAATTCTTATCTGAAGTATCTGATAAACCAATCGATTTATTGATGAATGATTATGAAAAAATAGAATATTACTTAGATATTGTCTTTGCTGATATTAATCAAGATGCTTTTGAAGATGTTACATTGACCTATCAACAAGCTCTAACTTTTAAAGAACTATGTGATAATTTAGATCTTATAAGACCAATGGATAATGAAAATTATGCATATGAGCTTCAAACAATGTTACCAAAAACATTAGAATTCTTTGATGAATTAGATATTGGTAGTGATGAAATTGATGCTTTGGTAGATTTATATGATAAACTACATAAACAAGAAGAAGATCAAATATCAGCTTATGATGATATGATGGAAAAGATCAAACAAGGTGATCCAAAGACTATGGATCAATTACGCTCAGCTATGAAGATGTTAGGTATTTCAGAAGACAAACTAAGAAACATGTCACACGAGGAATTGATAGATTATCTTTATCAATTAGCTGATCAATATCATGTACCTAAAGGAATGTTAGACAAAATGATAAAAAAATATGATAATCGTTAAGATTATCTTTTTTTATACACCGTTAACTTGCCAAAAAAAGATAACTAGAATGCTTTAAAAGTGAAAAAAAGTT
>JAJQFG010000039.1 GCA_021201315.1 Erysipelotrichaceae bacterium | reverse complement strand
CTCGTTTTAGTTCAAATTTTATGATTTAGTTATTTTTTGTGAAAAGTTAAGGTTAACAATCAACGTTTTTTTATGAAATAATTTTAAAATTCTTAGTTGTAACTATTGACATTACAACAAACAGATGCTATACTCTAGTTGTAACAAGAAATGTTACAACAATAAATAAAGACGGAGGAAATTAAAATGAACAAAGTAGTAGAATTTTTAAATGCAAATCCTGTACAGTATTTAGCAACTGTAGGTCGTGATGGAAAGGCTAAATGTCGTCCATTTATGTTTAGTGGAGAAATGGATGGTAAATTATGGTTCTGCACTAATAACACAAAAGAAGTTTATAAAGATATGCAAGAAAATGCTGAAATTGAAATTTCAGTATCAAGTCCAGAATATGCTTGGATTCGTTTACATGGTAAAGCTGTATTTGAAGACAATATGGTTGCAAAAGAAATGTGCATTCAAAATCCAATTGTTAAAGGTCAATATAGAGAAGCTACAAATCCTATTTTTGAAGTATTCTATTTAGAAGATGCACATGGTTTAATTGCTGATTTTTCAGGTAATCCACCATACGAATTCTAATTAAAAAATTATTAATGTTCTTCGGGGCAGGGTGTGATTCCTGACTGGCAGTAGAGTCTACGCGCTAACGCTGAAACGGTGGGATTCCGTTACCAACAGTATAGTCTGGATGAAAGAAGATATGACAAGGATTTTCCTTAATTTCAATCATATCTCATAAGGAGATTTATGGAGATTCAAACACAAAAAACATCAACAAAAAGTAACTTAACAACAAGAAAAATAACCATGATTGCTACCTTCACAGCAATTTCGTTTGTATTAGCTTTTATTGAACTACCAGTACCTTTTTCACCATCATTTGCAAAATTTGATTTATCAGATTTACCTGCATTAATCATTGCTTTTGCGTATGGTCCAATGGAAGCTTTGATGATTGAATTTATAAAAAACTTGCTTCAATTAACAACTTCATCTACAGGTGGTATTGGAGAATTTGCGAATTTTGTTATGGGAGAAAGTTTTGTATTTGTCGCTGGAACGATATACAAATATAAAAAAACAAAGACAACAGCTTGGATTTCAATTGTTGTAGGTAGTATTGTCATGAGCATTATGGCAGCAATAATGAATTATTTTGTTTTGTTACCTCTTTTTGAAACATTTATGCCACTAGATCAATTGATTCAATCATTTAGTGCATTTATACCTTTTATCAATTCTAAATTAGATATAGTATTATATAATGCTATACCATTTAACTTAGTAAAAGGACTTATGATTGGTATAGTGACTATGCTTGTATATAAAAGATTATCATCTATATTGAAAGGAAAACTATAATCATGAATTATTTAGATATATTAGTGAATGACATACATTCAACAGTGATTGCTACAGTAGATAATGACAATAAACCAGTTACCAGAGTTATTGATATGATGCTCTATGATGATCAAGGTGTTTATTTTCTAACAGCTAAAGGTAAAGAATTTTACAAACAGCTTATGGAACAAAAATATATTTCTTTATCAGCTACAAAAGATAAAATATCAATATCTTTAAGAGGATATGTTGAAAATATTGGATATGATAAGTTAGATGCAATGTTTGATAAAAATGAATATATGAAAGAAATATATCCTAATGATACCAGAAAAGCTTTACAGGTATTTAGATTATATGAAGCTTCTGGAGAATATTTTGATATTAGTGATCCATCTCATGTAACAAGAGATAGCATTACAATCGGTGATACTACTCAAAAGATACATGGATATTTTGTAGGAAAAGATTGTATTGGATGTAAGCTATGTTATTCTGTCTGTCCACAAAAATGTATAGATATATCTAGAAAGCCAGTAGTGATTGATCAAAATCATTGTTCGCATTGTGGTAGATGTGTTGAGATATGTCCAAAACAAACGATTGAAAAAAGATTTTAATTAGCATTGATTATATCAATGCTTTTTTAGTTTTATACAAATATGATAGATTAAATAAGCAAAATAGTTTATAATGAATATAAGGAGGATGATATCATGTATTATTTGAATGTTGATATACCTGTTGAAAGATTTTTAAAGATTGTTCAAAATCCACTATATGTTGATAAAAGCCTTTTGATTGATCAAATGGCATCTGCAGTAGGAAATGAATTAGGGCATGATATTTGTATTACCCGTCCACGTAGATTTGGAAAGACTGTTAACGCCAATATGTTGGCGGCTTATTATTGTAAAGAATATAACACTAAAGATATATTTGATCGTTTAAAGATATCCAAATGCGATAGTTATGAAGAACATTTAAATCAATATAATGTCATTTATATAGATTTTAGTCGTATGGAAGATGACTGTTCATCATATAGTGAATACATCAATCCTATAAAAGAAAAATTAAAAAATGATTTGAAATCAAAATATAATATTACTATAGAATCTTATGATAATATTTTTGATTGCTTTTATAAGACACATGATAAGTTCATATTTATTTTAGATGAATGGGATAGTATTCTTTATGAGGACTTTATGGAAGAAAGTGATGAAAAGAAATACTTTAAATTTTTAAGAGATCTTATCAAAGATCAAACTTATGTAGTTATGGCTTATATGACAGGTATTTTACCAATTGTGAAACATTCTTCAGGATCAGATTTAAATAATTTTACAGAATATAATTTTATTAATGATAGAAGATATAATGAATATTTTGGCTTTACTGAGGATGAAGTTAAACATTTATGTAATCAAAATCCAGATATAAAATATTCTGATTTAGAATATTGGTATGATGGTTATTATACTAATAATGGAAAAAAATTGTTTAATCCACGTAGTGTAAGAAATGCTTTTGATAATAGATATTGTGATAATTATTGGACATCTACAGGTCCGATGAGTGAGATTGCAGATTGCATAGAGGATAATATTGATGATGTTAGAGATGATATGATTCAATTAATATCTAGTACTCCTGTGGAAGTTGATTTAATGGAATATTTAGATAAAGATGATAATCTTGATACAAGAGATGAAATACTATCATCAATGGTTATATTTGGATTTTTAACATATCATGATGATTATCTTACTATTCCTAATCATGAACTGATGCTGAAGTTTGAAAAAATACTTAATCGAAAAGATATGGGTGACTATCATGAAATAGTTAAGAAAAGTAAGCTGATATTAAAAGCAACACAAGATAAAGATGAAGAGTTACTGGCATCAATGATTGAAGAAGCACATGATAAAGAAGTTGATTTATTTCATTATAACGACGAGAACAGTTTAGCTTGTTTATTAACGGTTTGTTATATATATGCCAGAAAGTTTTATAAAGTTAGACGTGAAGAAGTAACAGGCAAAGGTCGTTGTGATATGATATTTATACCGCAAAGATCTAATAGGCCAGTAATGATTATAGAATTAAAGGTTAAAGGTACACCTCAGGAAGCTATTGATCAAATTATCAATAAAAATTATATCGATAAGGTTAAAGATTATAAAGAAAAATTATTAGTAGGTATAACTTATAATCCAGATAGCAGTCAAACTGATTATAAAAAACATCAATGTAAGATAGTGCAGTATAAATAGAATCATTTTGATTCTATTTTTCTTAAATAATATTTCAATTTTAATTGATGAGTTATATAATTAATGATAAGGAGGAAGAAATTTATGTTTTCAAAAGATTTTTTGTGGGGTGGAGCCACAGCTGCTAACCAGTATGAAGGTGGTTACAATGAAGGTGGAAGAGGTTTATCAAGTGATGATGTTGTTACTAATGGTACACATAGAGAACCTCGTTGTATTACTTATGTTACTAAAGATGGTGAAAAGGTTAAAGTACCAATGTTTGTAGGTGGAGAATTACCTGAAGGTGCTAAGTTTGAATGTTTTGATGATTGTTTATATCCTAATCATGAAGCTACTGATTTCTATCATCATTATAAGGAAGATATTGCTTTAATGGGTGAAATGGGATTTAAGTGTTTCCGTTTATCTATTGCCTGGTCACGTATTTATCCTAAAGGTGGTATGGTTGATGAAGAACCTAGTGAAGAAGGTTTGAAATTCTATGATAATGTATTTGATGAATGTAAGAAATATGGTATTGAACCTTTGGTTACATTATCACATTATGAAACACCTTTAGCATTAACAGAAGCATGGAATTCATGGGCTGATAGAAGAACTATCGATTGTTACGTTAAATATTGCAATACCGTATTTAATAGATACAAAGATAAAGTAAAATACTGGTTAACATTTAATGAAATCAATTGTATTGAATTATCACCATGGATGGCTGCAGGTATTATGACTTCATCTAAACAAGTAAAATTACAAGCTGCTCATCATGAATTTGTAGCAAGCGCTAAAGCAGTTATATTAGGACATCAAATCAATCCTGAATTTAAGATTGGATGTATGTTAGCTTATACATTAACTTATCCTTGGTCTTGTAATCCTGAAGATGTTTTAGCTGCATGGAAGAATTCATTAAATAATATTTTTTATACTGATGTACAATGTAGAGGTTATTATCCAAGCTATCGTTTAAAAGAATTTGAAAGAGAAGGCATAGAGATTGTTAAAGAAGATGGCGATGATGAATTATTGATGGAAGGTAAAGTAGATTTCTTATCATTCTCTTATTATATGTCTCAAGTCTCTGCAGGAGATCCAAGTCAATTTGAAGCTGCTGATGGTGGTAACTTATCTATGGGTATTAAAAATCCTTATTTAAGTGCTAGTGATTGGGGTTGGCAAATAGATCCAACTGGTTTAAGAAATGCTTTAAATATTTTATATGATCGTTATCAGATGCCTTTATTTGTAGTAGAAAATGGATTAGGTGCTTTTGATAAGATTGAAGAAGATGGATCAATTCATGATGATTACAGAATCAATTATCTAAGAGATCATATTAAAGCAATGGATGCTGCTGTGAATGAAGATGGTGTTGATCTTATGGGTTATACGATGTGGGGATGTGTAGATTTAGTATCAGCATCTACTGGTGAAATGGCTAAACGTTATGGTTTTGTTTATGTCGATAAATATGATGATGGTACTGGTGATTTATCTAGAAAGAAGAAAGATTCTTTCTATTGGTATAAGAAAGTTATTGCTTCTCAAGGTGCAGATTTAGATTAAGCCACAATTGTGGCTTTTTTAATTATCGCAATTTATGTTATACTACATAGAGGAGTTGATTATTATGTTAATGTTGGAAAATACAAAGAATTGTTTAGGAATAAGAATAATAGGAGACTATAATGACTTAAAAGAATTATATGATGCTGTAAGTGTTGTTTGTGATATACATTTTGATATGCTAGAAAAATATACGAAAACAAGATTAGATATCGATGATATTGAAAAAAATGCATTGCTTGAAAATAATAGAGGATTAAAAAATTATATGATGATGCTATGTGGTGATTTAAAAGAAGCTTATAATGGACAAAGAGGCATAGTATATATTGGTGATGATGAAAATGTTTATTATTCATGTGTTATTTTATATCCATGGGCTGCCTTTTTTATGTTATCATTTTCAGCAATGGCAGATGAACATATAAGACAAGAAGATTTAAGAATATTAAATCAACCATGTACAATAATGGATTATGATGGTTATAAGAGTATTTTAAATATGTTTTCAATGAAAGTATGGAATTGTGTTAATACATTCTTAGGTAAACAAAAAACATTTAAAATATATTCAATTATTCATGAAAAAGTTGAAAATATCATTGGTGATGCTATTTATATAGATGCTTATTGTAATTATTATTGTGATCCAGAAAAAGCAACTAAAAAAGAACATAAAGCTATGTTATTAGCGTTACTTTATGAGTATATCATTTATGATGATAAAGAAAAAAGTAAAGAATATAAACAAGCTATTAGAGAAGTTGAAAACTATATACAGGAAAAATTTTTATCAAATGAGAAATTTAAACAAGATGTATTAAAAAAATATCATCAACTTGGATATATGAGCCAAGAGGATTTTAATAAGTTTAAAGAAAGTTATGGACATGTTGATTGGAAACATTTGCAGCTTTAATATTCCATAGTTTTCTGTCTTAAAAATTATTGTTTCAAAAAAGGTTTGATTGTTCAAACATGTTAAGTTGATTGTGAAATACCTATACTTTGGGATGCGTTAAATAAGACTGATAATAATAATTTTATAGGTATTGATAAGATTTATTAATTATTTTATAAAAGCGTTTATTTGTATGCTGATGGCATACCAAATAAATGCTTTTTTCATATATAATAATAGTCAAAGGAGAAAAAATTATGGAAAAATTAAGTTTTAATAGTTGTTTAAAGAAGTTTTTTATTGTTTTTTTAGCATGTTTTATGATGATATCATTAGTTGGTTGTAGCAGTGATGATTCAAGTTCAAGTGATAGTAGTAGTGATACAACTGAAACAACTGATAATGAGGTTACATTTACTGAATTAACTGTGGTTGATAATGATGATTGTAGCATTGTTATCAATGGTATTGATGAAGACGGATTCTGGGGTTATACATTAACTGCTGAATTAGAAAATAAATCAGAAGATGTGACATATATGTTTTCTGTAGAAAGTGCTTCTGTCAATGGTGCGATGAGTGATCCATTATTTGCAACTGAAGTTGCAGCTGGAAAGAAATCTAATGAAGAAATTAGTTTTTTAAGTGATACAACATTAGAAGAAAATGGTATCGATGAATTTACTGATATTGAGTTGACTTTTAGAGTTTATAATAGTGATGATTGGGAAGAGGATGCTGTTGCTAATGAAACTGTCCATGTTTATCCATATGGTGAAGATAAAGCAACTACATTTACAAGAGAATCACAAGATACTGATAATATTTTAGTAGATAATGATGATGTAACAGTAATTGTTATTGGGTATGATCCTGACGATACTTGGGGATATGGTGTTAATTTATATTTAGTGAATAAAACAGATACCGAAGTAATGTTTAGTGTAGATGGTGCTTCAGTAAATGGTTATATGATAGATCCTGTTTATGCAACTACAGTAAGTGCTGGCAAATGTGCTTTTAGTACAATTTCTTGGTATGATACAGATTTAGAAGATAACGGTATAGAAGATATTGAAGAAATTGAATTTAAGCTTACTGCTTATAATAATGAAGATTGGTTAGATGATTATTATGTTGACAATCAAACTGTAACATTGAACCCTTAGGAGATTATGATTATGATTATTGGAATATTACTCATTGTTTTAGGTGTTATTGGATTAGCAATGGGAATGATTATGTTTGGTGATATTGGTATTGCTTGTATAGTTGGCGCTTTAGCAGCTTTACTTTCAGGTATTGAATTTATATTAATGAATAGAAGAATAAAGAAATTAAAACAATAGAGGGAGAGGATATTATGAAGTTAAAAAAAGAAAAAGTTGAAACTGAGGGGAAATCAAAGAAAAAAGGTATTAAAAATATTTTAAAATGGGTTTTAATTGTATTAGTTGCTTGTTTTGTATTATGTATGTTATTTAGTGGAGATAGTGATGATACAAGTACAACAAGTTCATCAAATACAACTGAAGAAACTAGTAAAACCGAAGAGGAAGTTGTTTATCATATTGGTGATACAATTAGTGTAGGAGATTTAGAATATACAGTTAATTCTATTGACTCTGCTAAAACTATTGGATCAGAATATATTAATACCGAAGCTCAGGAAATGTATTTCATTGTTAATATAACAATCAAAAATAATGATGATTCTGCTATTACAGTATCTGATAATTATTTTAAATTGTTATTAGGTGAAAAAGAATATGAAACAGATACGTCAGCAGCTTTATATATTGAAGATGATATTATTTACGAATCTGTTAATCCAGATGCAAGTCTAACTGGTGATATTTGCTTTGATATTACACAAGAAACAATAGATAATAAGGACTTACAACTTCAAGTTCAAACAGGTTCTTGGGGAACTCAAAAAGGTGTTATTAATTTGTATTAAAAATTGTATAGATTGACTTATACTAGATGTATAAGTCTTTTTATATTCAATAAATAACAAATGTTATTTTATATATTGACTTTGTTTTGAATTGAATTTATAATAACATTTGTTACGTAACATATGTTATTATAAGGAGAAGATTATGAAATATATATCAAAAGAAACAAGGTATTTGTTATTGGTTGGTATGTTGTATTTAGCTGGTACAAATATTGCTATGACATTTGTAAATGTATATCTTATTAGACTGACTAATAATATAGGATTTATCATTATTCAAAATATATTGAATTATACAGCATTATTATTAACTTTTATAACTAGTACCAAACTTATTCATAAGTTGGATCTCAAAGTTATATTAGATATTGGTATCATTTCTACAAGTTTATATTATTTAAGTATTCTCATGTTACAAAAAGAGGCATCAACATTACTTATACCTTTAGGTATATTTAATGGCATAGGGCAGGGATTCTATTATTTTTCTTTTAATTTATTAATAGGCAAACTTGTAAGTGAAAATGAACAAGGACGATTCTTTTCTTATCAACATTCTTTTAGTTATATTTTTGGTGTTATAACTCCATCTGTTTCTGGCTTTATAATTGCGAGATTCACCACTTTAACAGGTTATTATATTTTATTTAGTTTTGCAGTTTTGTTATTTGTATTAGGAATGATGATATCTAGAAATATCGGTCCTTTTAATGAAAATAAGGATATTAGAATGATTGAAGCTTTAAAAGTGAAACATAATAAATATTGGGATACACTTAAATATTATAGTTTTTCTAATGGTGTTAGAGAATCCATTTATAATCAAATATTCACAGTATTTGCTTATACTATCATCAACAGTGAACAAATTATTGGTAATTGTAATTCATTGATGGCTTTTATAGGTATTTTTAGTTCCATATGTATTGCTAGTCATATCATTAGGAATAACCAAAAGCAATATCATCTAATAGCATCAATCATATACTTTGTAATATGTGTATTGTTAGGAGCAACCAAGAGTTTCATTATGTTAGTCATATTTTATATATTGATGGGATTGATATATTGTTGGAATAATACCATATATCAATCCATGAAATATCAATTATCAAACTTCGCTGCTACAACTTTAACACCTTATGAATATATCACAGTTAGTGAATTTCCTATTGCATTAGGAAGAATTACAGGTTTAAGCTTTGCTTTAATATTGTGTCAATTAATGACACCAATCAATGCATACGGCTTGTTAATGATTATTGATGGTAGTATTTGGTTGATTGATCATGTTGTGATAGATAAGAAAGTACAATGGTTAGAAGGTGAATAAATGGAACATTATAAGATAAGTATTATTATTCCTACATATAATGATGTTAAAGCTTTGAATATGACGATTCAAAGTATATTTCAAAGTAATTTTAAAGATTATGAAATTCTTATATGTGATGATGGATCATATATGGATAATTTAAGTATTGTAAGAAAGTATGAGCAAATATGTCCTATACGTTATTTTTATCAACCAGATAAAGGTTTTCGAGCAGCTACAGCTAGAAATATGGGCATACTTAATGCTAAAGGTGATATATGTGTTTTTGTTGATACGGGTGTATTGTTAGGAACACATACATTATCATCATTATATCAAAATATAGTAGAAACACATCATGCATATATAGGTTATGTTTATGGCTTTTCTAATGATTATGAAGAAAAGATAAAAGATTTGATTGATATCAATGATATTGATAAGTCCATTGAAAATATGAAACAACATCAATATTTTGATCGTAGAGAAGTTGGTTATCAAGCATCAGGTGATGATTTGACAACATGGCCTGCACCTTGGATTTATTTTTCGACTTGTTTGGTGGCAGTAGAAAGAGAGGTATTATTGGATATAGGTATGTTTGATGAAAACTTTAATGAGTGGGGATGTGAGGATAGCGAGTTGGGTTTAAGAATATTTTTGAGTGGTAGAAGGATTCAATTAGATAGAAATGCAGTTGCTATCCATTATCCTCATCAAAAAAGAAATAATATTGAAGATTGGGATAAGTTTATAAGTAATATTATCAAACAAAGAAAATATATTTATCAAAAATATCCCTTACCAGAAGTTAAAGCATGGATTAATCATCCAAATAGTGATACTTTTAATCAGTATTTAAAAGATTGTTTAAGTATCAAATGAATAAAAGTTTTCAAAAAAAAATAAATATTTGTAAAATAAATTGCATATTATTCATCAAACTCACTAAAATTCTAACATAATCATATAAATAATGATAAAATCAATAAAAATTGGAGGAAATTATATGATTATAGAAAAACTATTAGATGAAAAGAAATTAACTGATACAGAAAAACAAATTGCCAGATATCTTCTAGATGAATCAAATAATATAGAAAATATGACAAGTACTGAATTAGCGAAAAAAGCATATGCTTCACAATCTACAGTAGTAAGATTATACAAAAAAATAGGAATACCATCCTATAGAGAATTTATTATGAAATTGTCAATGGAAAAATATGAATATTATAAAACAAATGATTACTTTGAAAAAAATCCATTAGAAAAATGTACTTCTTATGAAAATACAAAACAGATGGTAAATAAATTATATGAAAAATCTATAAGTAATACCAATATACTACTGAATCGTAATACTATTACTAGAATTTGTAATCGTATACTAAATGCTCATACTATTGATATATATGCAAGTGGAATATGTGAAATATGCGGATTACAGTTTCAGTATATTTTACAATCTATCGGTTTAAATTGTACATTTCAAACAAATATTAATGATTTTTATATGAAAAACATCAAAGATAATAAAACGCATGTAGCTATATTTATGAATGTGACTTATGAAAATGAAACTATTATTCATGTGGCTAAAAAAATAAAGGATAATGGATTTTATAGTATTGGTATTATAAATAACAATGATGATAAACTTAGTAAAATATGTCAGGATGTTTTAGTCGTTGATCAAACAGATTCTGAATATGTTAATGCTTTAAGTTCTTTAATCTCTAATCAGTATATTATTACATTTTTATCATCTTTAATAATTGCTAAAAAATTTAACAAGATGGATCAATACTAAAAAAGAGCGAATTCGCTCTTTTTTATTAATTAGGCTTCTTGTCTTTCATAAATTAATAAGAATGGAATATAAATAAGTGTACCAATAGCCATAACAATGAGTTGTGATACAGCGCCCATAATACTTCCACCTGTTGCTAAGAAACCAAAGATAACTGGTGGTGTTGTCCAAGGAGCTTGCACAACACATTTAGGACAGAAGCCAATAAGTGTTAATATATAACCTACTACAAGACATGCACATGGTGCAATAATAAATGGAATATCAAGGATAGGATTTAATACCATTGGCATACCAAATACAACAGTTTCGTTAATGTTGAACAAACCTGGAACAATAGACAATGTAGCGATAGCTTTTGTATCTTCTTTTTTACCAAAAATTAAAACAGCGATACATAAACCTAAAGCAACACCAGATCCACCCCATTCTCCAAACATTTGTAAGAAAGTCATATTTAATACGTTAGGTGCATCGGCAGCATTTCCTGTTGCTGCAAATACAGACATATTTTCTACAATCATTGGTGTAAAGATTGCTTCCTTAACTGCAGAAACCATGTTATTACCATGAATACCAACCATCCAGAATGCAATAATGATAATGTATAGAATTATGACAGCAAAGATATTTGCTCCAATAACTTGTTTCAATGGTTCTTGTACATATGTAGAAATTAATGAATTCAAGTCTAATCCAAGGAATGTTGTTGAACACCATCCTACTGCACCAACAATAATTAAAGCTAAGCAAGTAGGAATAGTAACTTCAAATGCCTTAGCAACTCCTGGAGGGACTTGGTCAGGCATTTTAATCTTTAAGGCATCTATTTTACGTAAAGCACAATATAATTCCATACCTAAGATACCAATTAATAATCCTGTAAATAAACCAGTTGCACCCATGTAAGATGTTTGAATAGCTGAGAATGTTCCTAAATCACCTAATGAGAATGCAGTAGATACATCAGCATAAACATCTGTAGAATATGTATTGTATTCAGCAACAAAGCCTGAATTCAAAACTTCTTCTAATAATTGACTAATGGTTACAGTTGAAGTTTGGGCACCCATTGTACCTTCAACAGCAGGTGTATAGGCTGCCATATCACCAATATTCCATGAATAAGGAGTCACTGTAAACCACATCATAAAAGATAAAATTGCAGGATAAGTTCCCTGCTCACCATTAGCTAAAGCAATATTTTCTCCAACTAACATACATACACCAACGGCAATACAACCAATAGTAGCAGTGTTAATTGCACTAAAAATACTATTTAATGGTTCTAATACCATGATTGGTGAGAAAAATACGCCTAAACCAGTACTATCATTTACTAATACTGAAGTCCATAATACGGCTACAGCACCAGAAATAGTGGCAGGCATGTAATCTTGGAATGCGTTCTTGATTGATGACAAATATTTGTTTTGTCCACACCAAGCACCTACGCGTCCCATCACGTCAGCAAAAGCGTCCATATCATTTTTCCTCCCTTTTATTTATGATATATGTTTATTTTAACTGAATGAATAATTTACTCAATAATTCTGCAATATTCTGGTTTAATCTATTCATTTTTTTAGAAAAAAAATTTTTTTTATGACTTTTTTTAACCTAATAGGATAAAAGAAAAGGCTTAGATATAATCTAAGCCATGCCAATAAAGCATATTTGTGTCAAAAATATTTTAGGGTCATTTGTTTATTGACAATCCTATTTTATCAAAATATATATTGAAAACAATTCTACAATCTTCATTAGAATAAAATATTCATAAATAATATCTTATCATGATTATTTTATGAGTGATTTATTTTCAATATTGTTTGTGATTATTGTCATTATTCTTTATAATATGGATAGGTGATGAATATGAAATACGAATACGATATAAATGATAATGAAACATTAAAAGATATTATAATCAATGCTAGTGAAAAAGATGTTAAAAACTATTTATATAGTATCCTTATTAATGACCAATTGCGAGCTTTAGATTTTAAATTAAGTATCAACAAAGCTATTTCTTCTTCGGATATGAAAAGATATCTATCTTGTGTAGATGAAATCTTTGATTATTATAAAGGTAAGAATAATCGCATATTAAGTAAGAATTATTCTGCTTTATTATTACATTTGTTATCTTTTTTAAGGAATTATGAGAATGCTATGTTTGATAAGCAGTATTATAAAGAGGCTTTTATCTTATCCTCTTATATATTTAGTAAAATTAATCCTTCTGATATATATGATGAAAAAGGTACAAGAGATCATCTTAATAGTGAATGTATATCATTATGGGATAAAATTTTAGATAAATGTGATAAACAAACAATTGAATATATATATCATTGGTTAAAGGATTATTTGGATAGATCATTACGAAATTATTACATTGATATATTCTTTTTGAATCATTTTAAAGATAAAAATTATCTTGAGGATAAATTAATGTATTTGAGTGAACATTTATATCAAGAAAATCATGAAAGATATAAAGATGAATTTCGCATACAAAGATGGGGAAACATGTGTATTATAGTTTTGAAACAATTGGGTTATTCTTATGAACAAATTCATGAATATCTCAAAGACTATTGGCACTATCCATTTATTCGTCAACAATATATCACTTATTGTATAGATCATCAATTTTATGATGAAGCTATTCTTATATTAGAAGAATCATTACAATTAGATACAAATAAGGAAGATATTATTCAATATCGTCAACAATTAAAGGATATATATCTTAAGTTAGATGATAACGAAGCATATAAGAAACAACTATGGTATTCAATTACTGTTGACGATCCTGGTAATCTTGATGATTATTTAAAGCTTAAATCACTATATACTGATAATGAATGGAAAGATATAAGAGAAGATATATTTTTAATATTACCTGATGATTATCCTTTTGACATATTATATAAAGAAGAGAAACTTTATGATAGATTGTTAGAATTTGTCATCAATAAACATAATTTCACTTATCTATATAAATATGATGATATTTTAAAAGATAAATATCCTAAACAAATATTACAAGCATACCAATCAATACTTAATGAAAGAGTTAAGAATACAGCTTATAGGGAGACTTATCGTAGCTGGGTAACTAATCTTATAAGAATGAGAGAAATAGATGGTGGAGAAAAGATAGTAGATGAAATAGTACAAGAGTGGAAAATAAAATACCATAATAGAAAAGCTTTAATGGAAGAATTAGAAAGATTATAGGAAAATAATATGAACTGGGAAGATTTATTTGATGAAGATGTTGTCAATAGGGGTTATGGTTATTATATGGAGAAACGTGTAAGAAACTTTCAAATAAATGGTGAAGTTGTAAATGCACAAGTCCTTGGAGCACATAAATATGATGTGGAAATACATATAAGTAATAATCATATAGTAGATATGGAATGTAATTGTTATTATGGAGAAAAGTGTAAACATATAGCTGCAGTTATGCATTATTTAGATGAACATTATGGAGGTATACCAACAAACATAAGTAAGCTTAGTACTTATAAAAGGAAAGTTGATCAATGTTGTTGTAATAAAACTAAAAATTTCATTGAAAAAATACAAAATATTATATATGAGGATGTTAATGATTTGATGAATCATGATAATTATTTAGATGCTTTTGAATTAACCGCTTATATATTAGATAAAGTAGATAATGAAGAAATAGTAAATGAATGTATTCAAATATTTGAAGAAATCATTATTTATGCAGATGATCCTCTTATGAATGAGATGAATTTATGGATGGAAGAATGTGCTGAAAGATCATACACTTATTTGAGTGAAGAGATTCAAAGATTATTGAATGAGTATTTTTATTGAGGTTATTATGAATAATAAAGATTATGTTGATAGTATTATTGATACTTATATGAATTATGATTATTATATTCCTTATGAATTTGTTGACTCCTTTGTTTCTGATATTAAAGAGGTTCTAACAGAAAATATCCAAGAAATGATAGATTTAAAACAATATTATAATGCTTTTAAATTATCTTCTTATATACTATTTAAAATAAATTATATTGATATTGAAGATGCTGAAGATATACCAATGTTATCACAAATATGTTTGGATAATTGGAATACAATTATTAATATTTGTGATAAAGAAGTAAGTGATAAGATATTTGCATGGTTTGTAGATAAATGTAGTAATGATTTTGTTGATGAAATATTGGTATCATTTTTCATGGAGCACTTTAAAGAAAGAAACTATTTAAAAGAAAAACTCAAGTTTACTCAACAAAAAGTTAATTTTATAAGACATAATGATTCTCAAAAATCAAAGTGGTTATCTTATCATCTTCAAGTTATGTATGATTTAGGATATTCCGATGACAAGCTCATGAAATATTGTAAAGGAAATTGGAAATATCATTCGATGCGTCAAGCATATATTGATTTATCTTTAAAACAGAACAATTATAATGAAGCTATTGTTGCTCTTAATCATTCCATTAAATTAGATAAGTATAATCAAAAGCTAGTTGCAAGTTATCATCATCAATTAAAAGATATTTATCAATTATTAGGAAGTATTGAAGAATATAAGCAACAGCTTAAGTTGTTGATAAAATTTAATCCTAATAATTTAGATGATTATAGAGAATTAAAATCATTATATACACAAGAAGCGTGGAATGAAATACGAGAAGATATATTTTTAGAATTATCGGATAGTGATTATATTGCTGTAGTGTATAAGGAAGAAGGTTTATATGATCGATTATTAAAATATGTTATTGATAGGGAAGGATTAGTTGCATTAGAAAACTATGAAGAAGATTTAAAAGATAAATATCCAAAACAATTATTACGTAAATATACAAGAGAATTGAATGTTATGGTTCAATCATGCAGGAGTAGAAGAGATTATCGTAATTTAATTGATATTATGAAAAGAATGTTACAAATTAGAGGTGGTTCCATTGCAGTTTTTGAACTTATTAATGATTGGAAAGTAAGATATAAGAATAGATATGCTTTATTAGAAGAATTAAATCAATTACAAGGAGTATTATATGGATTGGGAAAATAAATTTAGAGATCTTGTTTTAGGAAGAGGTCATGATTATTATATAAGTAATCGTGTAAAAGATTTTCGTGTAACAAATAAATGGGTAAGTGCGACCGTCATAGGTAATACAAATTATGATGTAAAAATCAAATATAATAAAAATCATATTATTGATATGTTTTGTACTTGTCCGTACGCTACTAAAGGAAACCATTGTAAACATATGGCAGCTGTGCTTTTTGAGTGGGATGAATGTCGTGATGATTATATGATTGAAGATGATGATATAACTATTGAAGAAGCACTTAATCAAGCAACAGAGAAACAAATAAAGGATTTCCTTTTAGATTTATTTGATAATGATAATAATCTAGCATTGAAATTTAAAACCATGGTTAATAACAAAGTATCGAATAATGATATGCGAGACTATAAGAAAAAAATTGATGATATAAGGGATTCTTATATGGATTATGGAATGATTGATTATTACCATGCTTTTGATTTTATGAATGATGTTATTAAATATTTAAAAGAAACTATTGATTTATTTAAGCAATCTAAGTGTTACTATGATGCTTTTGATTTATATACATATGCTTTTGAAACCATTAATGATTTAGATATGGATGATTCGGGTGGTGAAAAAACAACATTTGTGATGACTTGTGTATCTATTTGGGATGATATTCTTGAGATGATGGATGAAACATCTAAGGATAAAATGTTTCAATGGTTTATTGATTACTTAGAGGATTGTAACTTTGAATATTTAGAAGATTATCTTGAAGAATTTTTAATGGATCATTTTAAAGAAGATAAATATCTTCATCAAAAGTTAGATTTCACCAAACAAGAAATGGAAAACGCTTTTCGTATAGAAGAATTTGGATATTATGATTATATATATTCTAAATGGAGTAGTGATTATTATAAAGTCATGATTGAATTGAATACTTCAAAAGAGGAAATTGAACAATACTATTTAGAACATTATAAAGATACTAAAATATCTCAATTATATATCTCCTATTGTATAGATCTAAAACAATATAATAAAGCTATTGCAGCTTTAAATCAAAGTATTGAAATATCTAAAAGTAATCTATATGTTACTGATTATCGACATCAACTCAAAGATATTTATCATATAATAGGAAATAATGAAGAATACAAAAAACAGTTGATGTTACTTGTAACAATCAATAATCCTGGTGATGTTGATGATTTTAAAGAGTTAAAAGCATTATATGATGAAAAAGAATGGTTAGAAGTAAGAGAAGATATATTTATGATATTATCTGATGATTGTCATATTGATAAGTTATATAAGGAAGAAAAATTATATAATCGTTTATTAGATATTGTGTTAAATGATGAAGGATTAGATATGGTTTTTAAATATGAAGATGTATTAAAAGATAAGTATTCAAAAGAATTATTAGAAAAGTATACAAAAGAATTGAATGAGATGGCTTATTATAGTGCCTCAAGAGATAGATATCGTCAATGGGTTCAATATCTAAGAAGAATGAAAAAAATAGATGGTGGAGAGAAAGTTGCACAACAAATAGCAGATGATTGGAAAGTAAGATATAAAAATAGGCCAGCAATGATGGATGAATTAGGTAAATTGTAGGAGTGAAATATGGATTGGGAAGATGAATTTTGGAGTGAAATATTGAATAGAGGATTTGATTATTATATTAATGGACATGTTAAGGATTTTAGTGTTTCGGATGATTTGATAACAGCTAAAGTAGTTGGTAGCAAAGATTATCAAGTAAAAATAACGTTGCATGACAACCATGTTAGTCATATGTCTTGTAATTGTTCATATGGCAACAATTGTAAACATATGGCTGCTGTATTATATCAATGGGAAAGTTATTTACAACATATGCAAGACAATAAGACAAATAATGAATCAATAAACAACAAGAATATTATTGATCAAGCTACAAATTCACAAATAAGAGATTTTTTATTATATGTATTAGATAACGATAATAATTTAGCACTCAAATTTAAAACCTTTGTAAATAATGAAATAACAAAAGATGATATACAAGAATATAAAAATCAAGTAGATCATATTATTCAATCTCATATGGATCGTTATCATTATATAGATTATTTAGAAGCTACAAATTTTGCGATTGATATGGAAAAATTTTTGAATGAAGATGTTAAAATGATGATTAATTCAAAGTGCTATGATGAAGCATTTGATGTATCAGTTTATCTATTTTTGCAAGTTTGTGATGTGGATATGGATGATTCTGGTGGAGATAGTGGGAGTATAGTTTGTAAATGTATTAATATATGGAATGAAATACTTAATCAATGTGATAATAGTACCACTGATAAAATGTTTCAATGGTTTGTCAGTCATTTAGATAATCATTCCGATTATTTAGATGATTATATAAAAGATATTTTTATGAAACGATTTAAAGATGAAAAATATTTAAAAGAAAAATTATCTTTTGTGGATGATAAAATCAAACAATCTACAGATATGAAACAACCATGGTATGTTCGTTCAAATATTCAAGAATGGTTAAAATATCGTATTCAAATTATGATGGAATTAAATTATCCTGATGAAGATATTGATAAGTTTTGTGAAAAATATTGGAATTATACTTTCATAAGAAAAATGTATGTTTCTATATATATTGATAATCAGGAATATGATAAAGCTATTGATATATTGTTAGAATCTATTGATTTGGATGCCGATAGACCTGGACTTGTTGATGATTATCGTAAACAATTAATAGAATTATATATATTAACAGGTAACACAGAACAATATAAAAAGCAGTTATATATAATAATAACTGATAATACAAGAGTTGATTTGGACTATTATAGGGAATTAAAATCATTATATTCTAATGAAGAATGGATTACTATAAGAGATAAAATTTTTAATAAATCACCTAAAAATCTTTATGATTTATATAAGGAAGAAAAAATGTATGATAAATTATTAGATTATGCACTAAATGGTCGAGGATTATATATAGTAACTAAATATTTAGATGATTTAAAAGATATCTATCCAAAACAACTATTAGATAAATATCAAAGTGAACTTAATAGAGAAGCAAGACATACAGCAAGTCGATCAGTTTATCATGAATGGGTGAATTATTTAAGAATGATGAAACAAATTCAAGGTGGAGACATAGTTGTAAATGAGATTGTTGATGTTTGGAAAGTGAAATATAAAAATAGACGTGCTTTAATGGATGAATTACGAAAACTTTAAAGAGACAACTAGTCTCTTTTTTACTTGTCACATAAAATTCACAGAAATATGTAAATTGTGTTGATTTGGGGGGCATAATGAAAACGGAAATATAAGAAGGGAGATTAAAATGAAGAAGTTATTGAAAACAATGCTTGTTTTAGTTATGTCTTTTGCATTAGTGGCACAATTACCTGCAAATGTACATGCTGAAGATGAAGTAGAATTGGTGTATTATGCTAAAGTTGATGCTACATGTGAAGATTCTGGAACTAAGGCATATTGGTATGAAGCTGAAAGTATTATTTATTATTTGGATGAAAATGGAACTGAAGAAGTTTCTTATTGGGAGTTAATTATTCCTGCTTTAGGACACAACTATGTTGAAACTATCACTAAAGAAGCTACGCATACTGAAAGTGGTGAAGTAACGTATACATGTTCAAATTGTGGAGATACTTACGTTGAAGAGATTGAACCTTTAGATTATTTTGTAAGTCATTTTGATAAAATTGACGCTACTTGTGATGAAGAGGGAGTTATTGAATATTGGGTATGCTATATTTGTGATTCATATTTTGCCGATGAAAATGGAACTGTGGAAATAAGTGAGGAAGATCTTGTTATACCTCTAACACATACATTACAACATGTAGAAGCAAAAGAACCTGCAACTACGGAAGCTGGTAATTTGGAATATTGGTATTGTACAGAATGTTATGAATATTTTAGCGATTCTGAAGGTAAAAATGTTGTAGATGATTGGGATGATTTATTCATTAGCAAGTACTTACAAATTTATGGTTGGGGTATTGATTTAAAAGGTGATGATGTTGAATTTGAAATAGGTCAAATTTTTACGGATGAAGAAGATGAAGAATATATTATTGAAAATACTATTCTTACTGGAAATGCAGAAGTTTATGATTCTGAAGAAACTTATCAAGCTATTCAATTAGCATTAGAAAATAATCAGGATATTGAATGTGATTTATTAGTAAAATATGGGGAAGACTATACAGCGCCAGAAACTGATACAAATAAGATTGAACCATTATTAAGCTCAAATGAATCTATATTATCATATTTTGATTTAAGTTTTGCAATTTATGTCGATGGTGAATACGTTGGAGCATTGACGCAATTATTAGATGAAATTACTATTACTATCACTTTACCAGAAGATATGATTGATAAAGATACTACATATTCAATTTATAGAACTCATGATGGATTTGCTGAAAAATTAAGTTCAAATTTTGATGGTTCATGGATAACATTTAAGACAAATAAGTTTTCCACATATGCTGTATCTTCTACAAGTACAACAAAAGTGACATCAATGCTTACATCAAATAAAGAAACTACTTCTATTGATTCAGGCAATACAGCTGGAAATACTACAACCGATGATACTGCAACTACAAATAGCACAATTGGAAATGTTCAAACATCTGATAGTTCTAATGTCGCATTATATGCAGGTTTGGTTTTAGTATCATTGTTAGGAGCAGCATTCTTTGTTGAAAATAAAAAGAAATTCAATAAATAGTCTAAACTAAAAGAGAAAGTTGAACTTTCTCTTTTCTTTATGCTATTTTGTTTTGTTGTTTCATTAAGTATCCAACTATGACTGCACCTATGAGTGCAATTACACCTACAATCAGGAATCTTTGAGAAACCAATGTGCCAGGAAGTAATCCTATTACAGTAGGTGAAATAAAGTTACCTAAGTTATTACTTGATAATACAAGTGATAAAGCCATTGGAGTGACTACTGGATTGGTTTTAGCACTAATGCTTAAAGTTACTCTAGACATAAATAATGACATACTACAACCACCAATAAATGCACCTGCTAATAATAATGGAGCAATCGTTGCTTGTGAACAAATAAGTAAACCTAAACCTAAATTTAAAAAAGCAATCGCTATTACAACTTCACCAAATCTTTTATTAAGTTGATTGAAAAACATACCAGCTAAAGCACCACCACATAAAAATACAGCCGTTACAATACTACTAAAAGAACTACCGCCTAAACTATTTTCTGAAACAAAGATTGAAATATTAGTAGGCATAGTATTAAAGATAATACCAAATATTGCAGCTATAACAACATATAAATAAACTACACTAGGTATTTTAGCTTTTTCTTTTGATTCGTTTGCTTTGATACCTTTTTCATTAGGAACACTCATAAATACCATAATGAATCCAGGAATAATAATCAATGGTGCAAGAAAATCAAAATACCATGCAATTCCTGCAAGCGTACCACCTAATAAATTAAGTGCAACACCACCTAAATTAGCAAAAGAATTCTGTAATCCATAAACCTGACCTTGTTGATCCTCGGTAAAATAAACAGAAATCAAAGTTGCAGTCAAAGGTAAAATAATACCAATTCCAATACCAAATATGCCTGCAAAAACATACATAACTATTAAACTGGTATGGAATGTAAATAATCCTAAAGCTCCACATAACACGCATATACAAGCAATAATACCTAAGTTCTTACGTGAAATACAAGAATCTAATTTTCCTGTTACTAAAGACATTATTACAACAACCAAATTAGGAAAAGTCATCAACATTTGACAAGTGCTTGCACTATACATTGAAAATTCTGCTACTAAATCGCCAATAATAGGAGACATAAAGATAGAACCCATTTGTAATAATGATAGTAATAATATTGTTATTTTTAATTTTGAATTATTCATTTTTTCCTCCTTATAATTCAATTATATTAAAATTATTTGATAAAACAATACCATTTTTGTTGAATTTGAATGAAAGAAAAATCATGAACTTTTCTACTTTAAGAAAAGTTCAAATTCAGTATATAAAAGTATGTTAAATTATGGGATGGAATGAGGGAGAAGATTATGGAAAAAATAGCGATTATTACGGATACATGTAGTGATTTAACAAAAGAAGAAATGGAAGAGTATGGTATTTTTGTATTACCAATAGTTGTTCAATGTGGTAGTAAAGAATATCAAGATGGTATTACCATACAAGTAGAAGATGTGTATGAGATGCAAAAAACTCAAGTATTAAAAACAGCATCACCTGCAGGTGGTGATATTATTCATTTATTTGAGCAATTGGTAGAAGAGG
Organism: Erysipelotrichaceae bacterium; assembly: GCA_021201315.1. Lineage (GTDB taxonomy): Bacteria > Bacillota_I > Bacilli_A > Erysipelotrichales > Coprobacillaceae > JAJQDJ01. The sequence continues at coordinate 29,957 of JAJQFG010000039.1, read as the reverse complement.
GATATACACATGCTATTGCGACAATGTTATCAAGTGGTTTATCAGGAACTGTCAATCAAGTACGTTTACTTGCTTCTGAAATGGAAAATATAGAAATAGAAGTGTATGATTCTAAGAGTGCTGCTGTAGGTAATGAATCAATTGCGATAAGCTTAGCTGAATATCGAAATAATGGATTATCATTTGATGAATTAAAAGTTAAAGCAGAAAAGTTAATCGAAAATACAACAGTTTTCTTTTCAATTGATACTTTAGAATTTTTACAAAAAGGTGGAAGAATAGGAAAAGCCGAAGCTTTTTTAGGAAATACTCTAAAATTAAAACCTATTATGTCTATTGGTAAAGAAAATGGTGATATTGAAGTACCTGCTAAGGTAAGGGGTAATAAGAAAGTGCCTGGTAAGCTCATTGAATTGGTATCTCAAATTATTGAAGATAATCCTGGAAAAAAATTTAAATTAATGGTTGCAGATGGTGCAAATAGAGAAGCTAGGAATAAATTGGAAGCTGAATTATTAGAAAAATATCCTGATTATATTGTTTGTTATGAATCAAAAATAGGAGCAGCGTTAAGTTGTTATTTAGGCCCAGGTCTGTTAGGTGCTGGTGTGCAATTTATAGATGACTAAAAATAAGGATCTGATGATCCTTATTTTTAATTTACCATGTTTTTAATTAATTCACTACGTTCTTCTATCTTGGTTTCAACACGTGTTTTTTCACTACCAGTTAAAACTGTCGGTTGATAATTATTAGAAGAACTACTAGATGATATAGAACAAGCAGTAACATTAGATTCTTCATCAGTAACTTCACCATTAGTAAAAGTAAAGGTATGTTGATATATCATAGAATCTTTATCTGTCGGATTTTTATTACCTCCAAAATAGAAATTACCTAAACTATAAACAATTGTCTTACCATTATATGTTTCAATTCCTTGAACAACATGAGGATGTGAACCAATAACTAAATCAACACCATTATCTATCCAGGTATGGGCTAATTCAATTTGGGTTGCTTGAGGTGCTTCATCTCTTTCAATACCCCAATGAACATATATCACAATTAAATCAGTTTCATCTTCTAGCTGGGCAATTAAACTTTTTGTTAAATCACCATATTCTTGAGGAAAAGACAAACCAATAAAACCAATCTTAATACCATTAACCTCTTCAATACATGTAGTTTCATAACCAAAATAATTAATATCAACAGCCTCTAAATTCTCTTTTGTATCGGCCATACCTTCATCGTAATAATCTTGAGAATGATTGTTTGCTAAAGTGACAACATCAATATTACCTTCTTTAAGTATTTCTCTATATTCAGGCAAACCACTAAAGGCAAAAGTTTTAATCTGATAATCACTAGCATCTGTTAAAGGGCCTTCTAAATTAGCAATCGTCAAATTACCTGTCGCAAAAACATCTTGAACATTTTCTAAAAAATAAGACGCATTCACACTTTGATACTTTTGATTAAATGAACCATCATAGCCTTGTCCCACATAATTTCCTAACGTAATATCACCCACAAAAGTTAAAGTTATGCTTGTTGAAACACCTTCTTCTATTTCTTCTTCATTTGTTTCTACAACTTCATCAATTTCATCATTGCTTTCTTCATCTTTTTGACTGCTACAAGCACATAAGCATATCATCATTGTTAAAGTAATGAATATTTTCCAAAATTTTCCCATAATATTCTCCTTTATGTTATCTTTACTAACAATTATACAAAAATTGATAAAATCATACAAGGTAACGACTAGGAAATTATGATTAATTTTGATACAATAATACTTGGATGGAGAAATATCATGAATAATCAATTTTTAAATGCAAAAAATGCAGGTATATGTCAAAAATTAGTAGGAAAAATTAATTATATGATTGTTTTTGTCGATGATGCCGATAGTCAATGGTATGAAGAAGATATTAGGTATTTTAATCTAATATATCAAGGTGTTGTTGAGTTTTTCTTACAACAAAGTAAAAAGTATCATATTTCACTAGAATTTAAAAAATATAGTTATCGGACTTATATTCCTATTTCTGTTGAATATAACAATGCACATAAGTGGGATAGAGATGTTGTGATGAATGTATGGCATGAATCTATTGATACCATTCAATCGACACTTAAACAAAAATTATCTTGTGATGAAGTTCCTATCTTATTTTTATTCAATAAAAACGGTCGTTCTAATGCTCATAATGTTGAAAGAAATAGTGATATAAAATATGAATATGCCATCATATTTTTTCAAGCAAATGATACAGATAAACAAAAAATAAAAGGTATTGCTCATGAATCATGTCATCTATTTGGGGCAAGTGATTATTACTATCCAGATCAAGTTTGTGAAAATGCTAAAAAATATTTAGAAAATAGTATCATGAATTTTGGCGATGATTATGTTATTGATTCTTTGACAGCTTATTGTATTGGATGGACGAATATGATTGATAATAATGCTCAAAATTTTATCAATAAAACGAATCATATAACTCAAAAAGATATTATTAAAGGTAGAAAAGATACTGCTTTTAATGGCTTTAAATATAAACAATATGATAGTGGTACAATTTACATAGGTGATTTTGTTGACAATCATTGTGAAGGTAATGGGTTGATAAAATATGATAATGGTGACATTTATCAAGGAGAATGGATAAATAATCAAATGTATGGTTATGGTACAATGATATTTCATACTAGTGATGTTTATAATGGTGAATGGAAAAATAATGTTAAAGATGGTTTTGGTGTTTTTTATGAAAATAATGGTTATACTTATATTGGTGATTTTAAGGATAATCAGAGAAATGGTTTAGGATTATTACAATATCCTCAAGGATGGCTATTATATGGACATTGGTTAAATGGTTTAATGAATGGTGAGGGTATTATGATTTTAGATGATTGTATTTATTTAGGAGAGTGGCAAAATAATCGACGCAATGGTCAAGCTGTAGAGATGCATTTTAATGGTGATGTTTATGCAGGAAACTGGAAAGATGATTATAAAGATGGCCATGTATTATTGTATTGTGAAAATGATGTTTATGAGTGCCAGTATCATCTTGGTCAACTTGTCAATAAGATTAAGACGGTTAATACAAAAAATCATTATCAAAAATATGATAATGGTGCTATTTATTATGGAAATATGAAAAATCATTGTATTAATGGAAAGGGATTAATAAGATTTAATAATGGTGATATATATTATGGTGATTGGATGAATAATGTTTTTGACGGCTTTGGTTTTTATTATGATCATTTAGGTAATGTTTATATAGGTCATTGGCAGAATCATCAAAAACATGGTAAAGGTATTTGGATTGATAGTAGTGGTGAAATTTATAGAGGCGAATGGCAAAATAATCAATTGGTGAAAAAAAATTAAATGACAATAATTATATGAATTTTAAAAACCATGTATCAAAAAATACATGGTTTTTATATAAGATGATAATGTTTTAAAGCTTTGACAATACCATCATTATCTACATCATCAGTGATATAATCAGCTATTTGCTTTAATTCTTTATTAGCATTTCCCATAGCCACACTAATTGCAACATGCTCTAACATTTGCTTGTCATTACCACCATCACCAAAAGCCATGGTTTGGGATAAATCAATATGATAGTATTTTAAAAATTGATCAATACCATTTTGTTTTGTACCACCAATAGGGGAAATATCACAAAATAGCGGATGCCATCTAGCAGCAATGCAATGAGGCATAACTTTCAATAATTCTTTTTCTTCATCTTCATTCACAAAGCACATACATTGATACACTTTATGATGAATCACTTGACTACAATCACCAGCAGGATGATTATCATTATGTGTAATTTTATGTATCTCATCCACACGTTCATCACGCATATTAAAATACTTTGTATTTTCTTCTGTAAATCCACAAGGAAATGGATGTTCTTCTAAGTGCTCTAATAAATGTTTTAAATCATTTTTGTCAATTGTATTTTCATAGATGATTTTATCCTTCGTATAACAATATTGACCATTTAATGTTATATATCCATCAAATTCGAAGTCATTTAAAACAAATAAACCATCTTTACCTCTACCAGTCGCAATAAATATCTTAATATCATTTTCTTTAAGCTTCTTTAAAGCATCAAAAGTAGAAGAAGGTATATGATGAGTATTGAAACTTACTAATGTTCCATCTATATCAAAAAATATTGCTTTTATCATTATATATTCTCCTTTAGTTTAATATTTCATAATTGTATTCATGTAATAAATCATTGGTTTTAATAACATCATATTGATGGTTAATTGCAAATATAATTAAAGCATCTCTTTTTATTTTAGGATAAAGCGTTTGATTTTTTGAAAGTGTCAATAAAACATTTGTATCATGTAAATCTAAATGAAAAGCTAATGATATCATAAGAACTTTATTTTGACTGGGATTTTTAGTTCCATCAAATATCTGATAAGCATAAGTTCTATCTAAAGTAGATAATTTAATGATTTGAGCTTTGCTTGTATGATGTGTTTCCAGTAACATTTCTAAATAATCTACAAAGTTGATATCAGGTATTTTCTCTAATAATTCGGTTAAAGAAATATCTTTATTGTCATTTAAAATGTTTAATAATTCTGTTGTTGTCATGTTTTATCACCTAAAAGTTATGATATAATAGGATTAATGAAAAATCAAGGGAGAAAATATTGTGAGTATTGAATTATATCAAAGAGTTAAAATACTGAAAGAGGATAAAAATAAATCTATTTATTTAGTCAAAAATGAAATAGATCAATTACTATATATTGAACGTATCTATCATATTAAAGAAATTAGTGTTTATCAAAAGTTAAAATCATTAGATTTACCTCATATTCCTAAAATTTTTGATATATATCAACAAGATAATAAAGCTATCATTATTGAAGAATATATCAATCAACAAACATTAGATTGGTATATTCTTAATCATGAATTAGATAGAAATCAATGTAATGAAATTATTATTCAATTATGTGATACATTATCAATACTTCATCAACATCAAATTATCCATCGAGATATTAAACCCGAAAATATATTTTATGATGGTAAGCAAGTAACATTATTTGACTTTGATATTTCACGTATTTATGATGATCATCAAAATAAAGATACAACAATATTAGGTAGTTATGGCTACGCTGCACCTGAACAATTTGGTTTTGAACAAACAGATAATCGTAGTGATATTTTTTCGCTTGGTGTTTTATGGAATGTGATGTTAACAGGAAAGTTTCCTAGTGATTATGTATCAGAAAGATGGGATGGCTGGGAAAAAGATATTATAGATAAAGCAACTAAGTTAGATAGAGATAATCGTTATCAAAGTGTTGATGATTTAAAAGATGCAATAATGAATCATAAATTATATTATGAGACTTCCTGGGCTTTGCCAGGCTTTAGAAATCATAGTAAGTTATTGACTAAAATACTAGCTGGTAGTGGTTATGTTTTGATTTTATATATGTGTTTTGTTTGTGATCCTTATGAAGCAACAGATCCAACTTGGACATATATGATGGATTGTGTTTTTAGAATTGTTTTATTTATAATGTGTTTGTGTATTATTGCCTTTATTTTTAATTATAGGGGTATTTGGAATTATTGTATATTTCATAAAAATGAGAATAAAATTATAAATTATATAGGTGTTATGATTACTTGTTGTATTGTTGTTGCAGCAATATTCTTTTTATCAGCTTTTATGATGGCTTTTTTATAAAATAAAAAAAGCATCTTAGAGATGCAATCTTTATAACTATACACTTTTTCTAAGCGTTCTTAATTCTCTGGCAGAGATTTTCACTTTCTTAGGCTTACCATTTACTAAGATAGTTGCTTTTTGTAAGTTTACGTTCCATTTTCTACGAGTGTGATTTAATGCGTGAGAACGAGTATTACCAGACATAGGTCCTTTACCACTGATTTCACATTTTCTTGACATTGTTTTCACCATCCTTTTAAAATCAATATTCACATGCTTAGATATAATAGCATTAAATTCAATTAATTGCAATCATTTTTTATAAAAATAAATTACATTCAATTCTAAAATACGGATGAAATAGATGATATTTTCAATAAATTTTATGTAATATCATTTACAAGTTTTATGAAGTAGGGTATAATTCGATTGCATTTATTATGAAATATTTGTCAACAATAAAAAAATAAGTTATAATATAATATATGTGTATTGATCGGAGGAATTTATTATGATTAAGAAAACAACTGATTTAGGAGATATTAATTTATCATTGGATGTTGTTGCTAGTATTACTGGTGGAGCTGCTACAGAATGTTATGGGGTTGTAGGTATGGCTAGCCAGAAAATTATGAAAGATGGCTTTTATGATTTGTTGGGAAGAGATAATTATTCAAAAGGGATTGTTGTAGAAGATGGTGAAACTGGTATCATCTTAAATGTTTATATTATTGTGGGATATGGTGTTAAGATTTCAGAGGTTGTTTATGAAGTGCAAAAGAAGGTAAAATATGTCCTTGAATCTACTTTGGATGTTGATATAGAAGCAGTGAATGTATATGTACAAGGCATTCGAGTTATTGATTAGTGGAGGTATAGTATGAAAGTTATTGATGGTCAAATGTTTAAAAAGATGATCGAAACGGGTGCTACTGTACTTCATAATAATCATCTTGAAATTGATGCACTAAATGTTTTTCCGGTACCTGATGGTGATACTGGAACTAATATGTCTTTGACATTTAACAATGGTGCTTCAGAAGTAGAAAAATTAGAATCTGATAATGTTGGAGAAATTGCTAAAACATTATCTAAAGGTTTATTGATGGGTGCTAGAGGAAATTCTGGGGTTATTTTATCACAGATATTTAGAGGGTTTTCTATGGCCGTTCAAGGTAAAAGAGAAATTGATGCTGTTGAATTGGCAGAGGCTTTAAAAAATGGCGCCAAGGTTGCTTATAAAGCTGTTATGAGACCAGTTGAAGGAACCATTTTAACTGTTATTAGAGAATCATCTAATGCCACAGTAAAATATGTACAAGAAGATATGGAAATAGAAGATGTATTTTCTTATTTTGTTAAACAAGCTGAAATATCTTTGGACAATACGCCTAAATTATTGCCTGTATTAAAAGAAGTTGGCGTTGTTGATAGTGGTGGCGCTGGTTTATTATTGATTATGACAGGTTTTATGGCTGCTCTAGCTGGTGAACGTATTCATCGTGTAGATATCCAAGGTGAAAGCAAGAAAGAAGTATTGGTTGAAGTTGAAAATGAAAGTGAAGATGCTTATGGTTATTGTACAGAGTTTATTTTTAGGATTGATCCTCATAAGCTTAAGGCATTTAAAGAAGAAAATCTTCGTAATGAATTAGAAAGATTACCTGGCAATAGTATTGTAGTTGTTCAGGATGAAGATATTGTTAAAGTGCATGTGCATACATTAAAACCTGGAAATGCACTAAATGTTGCTCAAAGATATGGTGAATTTATTAAATTAAAAATTGAAAATATGCAAGAACAGCATAATCATATTCTTGAAATGAATGATACACCTGCTTCTAAGGCTAAAGCAACTTTAACTTCTCCTAAAGAAGAAGAAAAAGATGTGGCTATTATTTCTGTGGCTGCTGGTGACGGTGTAAAAGATATGTTTATGGAATTATATTGTGACTATGTAGTTAGTGGTGGTCAAACAACGAATCCATCTACAGAGGATATTGTTGCGGCAATTAGAGATGTGAAAGCAAAACATGTTATTGTTTTACCAAATAATTCTAATATTGTGATGACTGCTCAACAAACTGTCGATATATTAGAAGGTGAAGTTGATGTGAAAGTTATACCTTCTAAGTCTATACCTCAAGGTTTATCAGCATGTATTATGTTTAATCCTGAAGTATCATTAGAGGATAATCTTAAAGAAATGAATGAAGCTATTAAAAACGTTAAAACAGGACAAGTAACTTTTGCTATCAAAGATACAGTTATTGATGGCTTAGATATTAAAGCTAATCAATATATGGCTTTATGTGAAAAAGAAATAAAAGCTTGTGTTCCAAATAAAGTAGATGCTTTGAAAGCGGCTTTAGATGGTTTGGTTGATGAAGATTCTGAAATTATAACATTAATTTATGGTGAAGATGTTACTCAAGAAGAAGTTAAAGAGGCTGAAGATTATATTGCTGAAAACTTTGAATCTGAAGTAGAAGTAACGGATGGGAAACAACCTGTATATTCATTTATTATTGGTGTTGAATAATTTATTAGAAAACGTTGTGTATCAACGTTTTTTTATTTATTCAATATCTTTTTGCATAAAAATCATCTTTTTTATCTTTTATTTCTACTTTTATGTTATACTTTTAATTAGGTGATAGAATGAACAAGATAATGGATCAAGGTTTAAATGATCAACAAGTGAAAGAACGAATTGAAAAAGGTCAAGTTAATATATCTAAAGATAATATCTCAAAGACTAAAGGTCAGATTGTTAAAGAACATACTTTAACATATTTCAATGGTATGAACATTTTTTGGCTGCCATTATTATTTCTACTGGTCATTTTACAAATTTAACTTTTGTATTTGTTGTTTTATGTAATACTATTATTGGAATTATACAAGAATTTAAAGTTAAAGAAGTTATTGATAAATTAAGTGTTGTTACGGTTGCTAAGGTTAAAGTTATAAGAAATCAGGAAATGAAAACAATTCCTGTTGAGGAATTGGTCATTGATGATGTTGTATTTTTAGAAAATGGTAATCAAATTGGTAGTGATTGTAAAGTTATTGATAGTCAAGGTATGGAGATCAATGAAGCACTTTTGACTGGTGAAAGTGAACCTATTAAAAAACAATATAATGATGAATTATTAGCTGGTAGTTTTGTTGTAACTGGTAGTGGCTATGGTAAGGTTATAAGAGTTGGCAATGATAATTATTCAACTAAGCTTGTACAAAAGGCTAAACATAAAAATAAAGCTTCATCACAAATGAAGGATTCTATTGAAAAAGTGATTAAAGTTTTAAGTGTTGTTATTATTCCAGTTGGTTTTATTTTATTTGCTTCACAAATGGTCGCATATCCTAATGATAGAGGTATGGCCATCGTTAAAACCGTAGGTGGAGTTATTGGTATGATTCCTGAAGGATTGGTTCTTCTTACGAGCTTATCATTTATTTTAGGTGTTGGTAAATTGGCACAAAAAAATGCCTTAGTTCAGGAAATGGAAGCCATTGAAGCTTTGGCACGTGTTGATGTTTTATGTTTGGATAAGACAGGTACTATTACAACTGGCGAATTGGCTGTTGAACGTGTTTATCCTTATGAACCATATACTCATACTTTTATAGAAGAAATATTAGGGTCTATGGCTTATGATTTTGATGATGTTAATGCTACGCAATCAGCTTTACGTGAAGCATTTGACAAAATTAAAGATTTTGATATTATTGAAAAAGTACCATTTTCATCTAAAAATAAGATGCGTTCTATTACATTAAAAGATCATCGTACCTTTGTTTTAGGTGCACCAGAGTTTTTAACTGATAATGAAATTGTTTTAGATAGAGTTAATTCTTATTCGTATCAAGGTTATCGTGTTTTATTTTTAGGTGAAACGATTGATGATATCAATCATCCAATGGCTTTAATTGTTATTCATGATTGTTTAAGAGATGATGCAAGATCAACTTTACGTTTCTTTAATAAAAATAATGTCGATGTTTGTATTCTTTCTGGTGATAATCCTATTACAGTTTCACGTGTTGCGCAACTGGCAGGTTTAAGAAAAGCAGATCAATATATTGATGCTTCTACACTACCTGAAGATGATGAAGAATTATATAAAGTTGTTGATCATTATCATATTTTTGGACGTGTTAAACCAGAACAAAAACAGCGTATCATTAAAGCTTTTCAGCATAATAATCATGTTGTTGGCATGGTAGGTGATGGCGTTAATGATGTTTTGGCATTAAAAGATGCGGATTGTGGCATCGCTATGGCAGCTGGCAGCGATGCAGCAAAGCAAGCCGCCCATATTGTTTTACTGGATTCAAATTTTTCTTCTATGAAATCCATTGTTAAAGAAGGACGAACTATTATCGCAAACATTGAGAAAGTTAGTTCTTTATATCTTACAAAAACTATTTATTCTACATGTTTGTGTATCATCTTTGCTGCAATGCGCCAAAGCTATCCATTTACACCAATTCAATTAAGTTTGATAAGTTCTTTGGCTATAGGTATTCCTAGTTTCTTTGTTGCTCTAGAAAGTTCATCTACCTTATCTACTGGCGGCTTTTCTAAACATATCATGACAACTGCTTTACCTTGCGCTTTGACCATCATTATAGATATGATATTTATTAATATTCTAGGTAATATTTTGCATTTTGATACCACACAATTATCGACTTTTTACTATTTAACAGCAGGTTTTGTTAGTTTCTTAGTTGTATATATTGTGTTTTCACCTTTTAATAGAATAAGAATTTTTGTATCTGCTGTATTAACAATATTATTCTTTTTGATATTATTGGTTATACCAAATTTCTTTGGAATTAATTTTTTCCTCAATTGGAATTATATTATTCTTATTCCGATATTTGCTGTATCAGTAGTTTTGGTTAATTTATTGAAACATATTATTTATAAATTCTATAGCCAAAAGAAATATCCTTTTTAATAATGAGAAACAGACATATAAGTCTGATGGTGCTTTAATGCTTTTTCTAATGTGTTTTTAGATGCATCATATAAATAATAAGCATTCACATCTTCTTTAGCAAAATAGATACCAGCTTTCATTGTAACTCTATAATGGTTACTTTGACATTTGAACATATGTCTTTGACATTCGTGATATAAATCTTCAAATTGATGACAAATATTTTCTTCTGTTTCATTAAACAATACAATATAGAAATAATCAGAATCATCAAAATACATGTAAGCATTATCATTATTAAAATAATGTTTTACTGTTTCTAATATTATTGATGATAATTGACGATAAACATAGGGATGCATTTCATACAAATAAGATTGAATCTCATAACGAATATGTATCCCAATGATATTATCTATATTTTGTGAAACATCAAATGATTTGTAAAAATCATAAAGTTTGCTACAAATATCATGATCATTATAATATTCATCAGGATTTAATAATATATGTTCTATATCATTTTTTCTATAGATTTTCATTTTCTCACCTCCTTGTATATAGGTTAACATTTTTTAAATCTAAAATTTGTCGAACGGTGTCGACAAACTTAAAAAAATTTAATTTTTTGTCAATTTTTTTAAATAATGGCTTTTTTTAGGTTTTTATGCATATCATTAATAGGTGATTAGATGAAAAAATGGTTAATTATATTGTTATTTATAATATATTTAATATTGTTAAAGTTATTTAGTGCCATTCTTATGCCATTTTTATTTGCTTTTTTAGTTTATATAATCATGAAACCTTTGATTGATTATTTTGATAGTCATGCTTTAAGTATATCAATTTTAGCTATGATATACCTTTTATTTATGGGATTCATGATTTTTTTAATATATATACTTTATGAGAAAATAATACAATATCATTTACTTGATTTATTATTGGCTATTCCGTATTGTAATGAACTCATAACACCAATTATACAAATACTTTCTGAATTGCCAAATCTTGTTTTATCAATATTTATCTTTATCATATCTACTTTTTTATTAGTTTTAGATTATAAAAAGATACGTTATTTATTGGTACGTTCAATGCATTATAAATATATACGTTTATTTGTTTATTATAAGGATCAATGTCATAAAAGTATGATAACTTATATTAGATGTCAAGGTATATTGATGTTGATATGCTTTATTCATGTTTGGATAATGTTTTATATCTTAAATATACCTCATTCATTATTTTATGGATTGATTAGTACTTTATTAGATGCTTTGCCATTAATTGGCATTGGTGTTATTTTGATTCCTATGGCGATTTATTATATGATTCAAATGTGTTATTTAAAGGGAATATATGTATTGATGATGTTTATTTGGTTAAGTTTTTTAAGAAATATAGTTGAAACTAAAATGATGAATCATCAAATACAAATACCTTCATTTCTATTGTTGTTTTCAATGATTGCACATATTTATTTTTATGGTTTTGTAGGTATTATTTTATCACCAATACATCTGAATATTCTTTATCACATAACGAGACTTGATACACCTTTAAATTCTGATATAATAGCTTAGGGGGTTATAATATGAACAAAAAATATTTTTTCTTTGATATCGATGGCACACTAACTAATAAAAATACTGGTGAATTAGTAGAAAGTGCGAAACATACCATTCAATTATTACAAAATAATGGTCATTTTGTAGCTATTTGTAGCGGTCGTGCTTTTTATAAAACAGCACCATTTGCTAAAGAAGTGGGTATTTCTAATATTGTAAGTAATGGGGGAGCAGCTATTACAATTAGTAATCAATTGATTGAAAATAGGCCTTTAGATTTTGATAAGGCAGTTGCCTTATGTGAGGAAGCTCAATCATTAGGATGTGGGATTTTAATATCACCTAGTGATAGTGTCGATGTTTTAATGATTGATGATTTATTTATTAATCAAGTAGGTTATAGACAAGAACCAACACGTTATTTTTTAAATCAAAATATTACTTATAAAGATATTAAAGATATTTATAAAATATATATTGCGATTGATGAAAAAGATGAACATAAACTTACATTACTTGATTCTATAGGTCATATTCGTTTTAAGCCACCTTATTTAACATATCAGCATGATGCTAAAGATGAAGGTATTTATAAGATGATGAGCTATCTTCATGGTGATATTAAAGATGTGGTTGTTTTTGGTGATGATTATAATGATTTGATTATGTTTAAGGATGAATGGATTTCTATCGCCATGGGAAATGCTGTTGATGAATTAAAAGAAAAAGCTGATTTTGTAACTAAAAATAGTTATGATGATGGTATTGAATTTGCTTGTCGACATTTTGGATGGATATGAAATTAATTGTATACAATTATACAAAAATATGATATAATGTGTCCATTATAAAAAAGGAGATGTTGTGCGTGAAAAGTAGGATTCAAAATTTTTTTGAAAAGTCATTAGTAGAAAATGAAATTGATAATGAACTCTATACAACATATTCTGTTAAGAAGGGTTTGAGAAATGAAGATGGAACAGGGGTTTTAGTTGGTTTAACTAAGATTTCTGATGTTGTTGGATATAGACGCGAAGGCGATAAGAAAATTGATGATTATGGTCGTTTATATTATCGTGGTATTAATGTTAAAGATTTGATTGAAGGTTATAGTGGATCTCGATATATGTTTGAAGAGGTTTGTTTTTTAATTCTTTTTGGCTATTTACCTAGTAAGGAAGAGTTTGAAGATTTTAAGCAACTTTTAAGTGATTACTATGAATTACCTCCTCATTATCTAGAAGTAAGCATATTAATGCATCCTGCGAAAAATCTTATGAATAAATTACAAAGAGAAGTGTTGATGTTTTATAGTTATGATGATGATCCTGATAATACTGGTATTATGGAAACTTTAGAAAAAGGCATTAATATGCTTGTAAAGATTCCTAGTATTGTTTGTTATACATATCAGACAAAGGTTCATTATTTTGATGACGAGAGTTTGATTATTCATCATATTAATCCTGATTATAGTATTGCTGAATCTATTTTAGCTTTACTTAGAGATGATGGTAAATTTACTGAAAAAGAAGTAGAAGTATTAAATGTTGCTTTAGTATTGCATGCTGATCATGGTGGCGGTAATAACTCTACATTTACTAACGTTGTTATTTCTTCAACAGGAACAGATATTTATTCTTGTTTGGCTGGAGCTATAGGTTCTTTAAAGGGTCCTCGTCATGGTGGGGCTAACTTAGCAGTTAAACAACAACTTGATTTAGTAATTGGAGATATTGGTTTAGATGCTAGTGATGATGAAATGAATGAGATTATTGATCGTATTTTAGATAAGGATTATAATGATAATTCTGGTTTAATCTACGGTATTGGTCATGCAGTCTATACATTAAGTGATCCTCGTAGTGAAATATTATCTAAGAAGTGTGAAGAATTGGCTATTGAAAAGGGATATGAAAAGAAATATTATTTTTATAAACGATTTGCTGATTTAGCAGTAGAAAAAATGTATGAACGTAAAGGTATTCGTGTTTCTACCAATGTTGATTATTATAGTGGATTGGTTTATGAAATGTTAGGTATTCCTAGTGATATTTATCCATTATTGTTTGTAATTGCAAGAACTGTTGGTTGGATTGCTCATAATATTGAAAACAAACTATATTCTAATCGTATTATTCGTCCTGCTACTAAATATGTTGGTGAAATAAAAGATTATAAAATAAAAGAAGATCGCTAAGCGATCTTCTTTTATTTTACAACTCTTGTCCAGTTGTATTTGTCTTCTAGTTTACCCCATTGAATACCAGTTAAAGTATCATAAAGTTTTTGTGTTAATTCACCAATCTTGAAATCATGTACAATAATTTCTTCACCTTTATAACATAATTCACCAATAGGAGAAATAACTGCAGCTGTTCCAGTTCCCCATGCTTCTTTTAATGAACCATCTCTAGCAGCATCCATTAATTCATCAATGCTTAATTGTCTTTCTTCTACTTTATATCCCCAATCTTTTAAGATATGGATAATAGAATCTCTTGTAACACCAGGTAAAACTGACCCTTCAAGTGCTGCTGTTACAACAGTATCATTGATAAGGAACATAACATTCATTGTTCCAACTTCTTCGACATACTTTCTATGTACACCATCTAACCACAATACTTGTGTATATCCATGGTTTTCAGCTTTAACTTGCGCAGCGATACTAGCAGCATAGTTACCACCACATTTAGTAAATCCTGTACCACCTTTAACAGCTCTTACATATTCATCTTCAACCCAGATCTTAACTGGATCAATACCTTCAGGATAATAAGCACCTACAGGTGATAAGATAATAATAAATTTATAACTATCAGCTGGATGAACACCAACACTAGGTTCAGAAGCATACATAAATGGACGAATATATAATGAAGTCTCAGGAGCAGTTGGAATCCAATCTTGTTCATATTTAACAATAGCTTCTACTGCTTCTATAAACATATCTTCAGGTACTTCAGCCATACAAATACGTTTATTTGAATTGATCATTCTTCTAGCATTCATTTCTGGTCTAAATAATAAAATATCCCCATCAGGATTACGATAAGCTTTTAATCCCTCAAATGTTTCTTGAGCATAATGTAATACCATAGTTGCTGGATCCATAGGAATAGGAGCATATGGTACAATTCTTGCATCATGCCAGCCTTGTCCTTTATCCCAATCCATAATAAACATATGATCAGTAAAATAATTTCCAAAGCCTAGATTATTTTGATCTGGTTTTTCTTTAAGCGTTGCCGCTCTTTCTATTTTAATTTCCATAAATTAAAACCCCCTTAATAATTATCAAGATTATAACTCCAATTTTATTTGTGTACAATATCTTTTTTTGTTTTTTCAATAAAAAATTCTTAACTTTTTATAAAAGTCTTAAAATTATTCGATAATTTCGATTTGTAATGACTTCATAACCTCAATACATGCTTGATGAGCTTTTTCATCGCTACTACCTATTCCTTTTAAATCAACACGAATAGGTGTTTCAGATTGTGCTGCTTTTGCCATAATAGCATTTGATATAACACATATATTAGAAACCAATCCGACAAAAGTAATATCCTTATACTTTTTATCTTCCAAATAATAAGCTAGATCCAATGAAGGAAAAGTATTCTTTTTAAAACATAAGCTATCTTGTAATAAATCCCTTACTTTACCATATAATTGCCAACCTTCACTATGTTCAATACAATGTTCAATTGGTAAATGTTTACCTTCATAAGTTTCAAGATAATTACTTTGATGGGTATCCATCGTATAAATAACTTCATCACCATTCATACGATATTCCTTAATCAAATAAACAATACGATCTTCTAATTCTTTAGCTTTATCAAATCCTAAACTACCACAAACAAAATCATTCTGATAATCAACGACTACTAACAATCTTTTCATTTGTATCACCTCGTTACATCTATTTTTTCATAAATCTATTGTCTTGTCAAACAAATCCATTTTTAAATCATATAAAGATATATAGTTTAAACATTATCAAATATTTTTATTTTTTATGATACAAATTATATAGGAATTCATGTATAATAAATATATCGTAATTTGAGGAGATTTGTATGAGAAAAGATGCTGGTTTATTGTTTCCAATTTCATGTTTACCAAATCAATATGGTATTGGAGACTTTGGAAAAAATGCATATGAGCTTGTTGATAAAATGGCTGAAGCTCATATACACATATGGCAAATATTGCCGTTAAATCCATTGGGTTATGGAAATTCACCCTATCAGCCATTATCATCTCAAGCAGGAGATGAGATTTATTTAAGTTTGGATCGTTTTGTTGAGGATGGATTGCTTGAGTATATTGATTCATATAATGAAGATGCTTCATCTGTTGATTATCAAAATATTAGAAAAATTAAATTTGCTTTATATCAAGAAGCATTTGAAAATTTTGAAGCAGACGATGATTATAATCAATTCATAGAAAATAATACTTGGGTAAAAGATTATGCCATTTATAAGGTTTTTAAAACAATCAATAATGATTTACCTTGGACGGAATGGAAAAAAGAATATAAAAATTATGTTAATGACAAGAGTTTTTCATTAACTTCTTTAACAAAGGAAATAGAACTATATATCTTTTTACAGTATGAATTTTTTAAACAATGGCACGATTTAAAACAATATGCGAATGAACATGATATTTTAATTATTGGGGATATGCCAATTTATGTCGGATTGGATTCAGTTGATGTATGGACAAATCAGGAGAGTTTCTTGTTAGAGGAAGATGGAACGCCATCATTTGTAGCAGGAGTGCCACCAGATTATTTTAGTGCTTATGGACAACGATGGGGTAATCCTATTTATAATTGGGATTATCTAAAGGAACATGATTTTAAATTCTGGGTAGAGCGTCTTCAAGCTGCTTTAAATATGTATGATACAGTTAGAATCGATCATTTTCGTGGATTTGATACGTATTGGAAAATACCTGCAAGTGAACCAACAGCCATCATTGGTGAATGGGCAGAAGCTCCAGGATATGCTTTGTTTGATACGTTGATAGATAAGCTTGATCATTTTTCAGTTTTGGCAGAAGATTTGGGTGATTTAAGGCAAGAAGTTTATGATTTAAGAGATTATTATCATTTAAAGGGTATGTATATTTTCCAATTCCATCATTCTGATTCTTTTGATATGAATAAAGTTGTTGTATATACTGGCACACATGATAATGATACGATTGTTTCATGGTATGAAGATCTAGATGATTATAATAAACGTAAAATTAATCGTCTTTTAAAAGATTACAAGGAAGACGAGGTTTATCAAAAAATAATCCATTATTGTTTAGATTTAGAAACTGAGACAGTTGTTATTCCTGTGTGGGATATGATGGGATGTGATAAAGGATGTCGTTTTAATGTTCCAAGTACGATTGGTTCACCTAATTGGGAATGGCGTTTATCTTCATTTGATGATTTTGATAAGAAATTGGATATATATAAGTCGATGATTCATCAAAGTCTTAGAGATTCACAAAATCCACAATACACTTATGGAGATTATATTTATGAGTTGATTGATGATCATATTCGCTTGATTAAATATTGCGGTAATAAAGCAGAACTCATTGTGCCTACAAAAATTCATAATCATTCTTTAACAATAATTGGAAATGGATGTTTTATGGATAATGCTCATATAACAAGTATTAAGTTACCTTCAACCATTGAAATCATTGAAGAAAGTGCTTTTAAAAATTGTCAAACCTTAATGAATGCTGACCTTTCATCATGTGCTTTAACTTGTTTATGTAAAGATACTTTTGATCATTGTATTCAATTAGAAAGCTTATTGTTACCTAAAAGTTTAGTAACTATCGAAAATGCTTTGGGATATTGTGAACATCTTAAAACTTTAACATTGCCATTACATGTTACATCATTAATGTTAGAAAATCTTTGTGAAAATTTTGAAATTCAAATTTATCAAGATTCTAAAGGTGAACAATTAGCCAAAGATAATCATATACATTTTACTTATGTAGATGAACCAATCTATGATTTTAAAATCGTTAATCATAATGTTGAAATCATATCTTACCATGGAAATAAAAAAATGATAGAAATACCTGCTTATTATCAATCTTATAAAGTAACAACATTAGGAGAAAAACTATTTTATCATAACGAAGATGTTAAAATCATATATATAAGTGATACGATTACTACTATCAAAACGAAAGCATTTAAAGATTGTCAGGAATTACTGGTTGTACAAGTACCAGAGAGTGTTAATTATATTGATGAAGATGTTTTTGATAATCGTGTTTATATTGAAACTAAAAAGGATTCATATGCATATACTTATGCTTTAAATCATCATCTTAAAATTATTGAAATCGAATAGGAGAGAGATATGAAACGAGGATTGGTTTTAGCTGGTGGTGGCTCTAAGGGAGCTTATGAAGTAGGCTTTGTGAAAGCTTTACATGAATTGGATATTGAATATCATATAGTGACTGGTACTTCTATTGGGGCATTGAATGGATGCTTGTTGGCACAACAAGATGTTGCAGCTATGGAAAATTTATGGCAACAATTAGATATTACTCAAGTTTTTACGAATGGCTTTTATCCTCGATTTTCTAATGATATTGATGATATGTTGGATCAATCTAATTTAGCTGTTTCATTTTTTAAAAGTTTTATAAAAGAAAAAGGTGCTGATATTACACCTCTTAAAGAACTTATTAGAAGTTTATTAAATGAAGAAAAGTTATTAACGTCACCCATTGATTTTGGCTTATGTACAGTTAATTATCCAAAATTAAAACCTGTTATGATTACAAAGAAGGAAATGAAAAAAGAATACATTTTTGATTATCTTATTGCAAGTGCATCATGCTTTCCAGTTTTTCCTATTCATACTTTCGATAATCAATCATATATTGATGGTGGTTATTATGATAATGTTCCTATAGATTTGGCTTTTGATATGGGTGCTGATGAAGTTTTGGTAGTAGATATGCATATGGAAGCAACTCATCCATATTATATTAATCGTCCTCGTGTCATTTATACTACACCCTATGTTAATTTAGGAACATTTATGGATTTTAATAAGAATAGCATAGAACGCAATCAGCGTATTGGTTATCAAACTGCTATGAAATATTTTGGAAATCTTGTTGGCGTAGTATATACATTTGAACCATTTGATACGCCATTGTTTCATGAATTTTATAGTCAGATTCTTTATTTGGAAAGAAAGATACGTTTGTATTCAAGAAATGATAATTTTTCTATTAATCACTATTATCTTGAATCTCATAAAAATCAGCCATTAAATGAAGAAGATTATGTGTATATTACTTTGGATTGGTTAGGCGAACTGTTAGAGATAGATCCTACTTATATTTACGAAATTGATGATTTTATCGATAATATATTTAATGAATTTGAAAAATATATTGATAAAGATTATCATATTATTCCTTTTGAATCTAGTGGAAATCTCTTCGATGATTTTGCGACGATTAATCGTAAGGGGATTGTTGGTAGATTATTGCATATGACACTTTATCCACAAAGTTTTAAATGGGATATTTTAAAATTTATGAATTTGTTTTCTAAAGAAACATTAATGTCAAGATTATTATATTTATTATATTATGAGAAAGGAGCTCTCAAGTAGAGCTCCTTAAACATATAAATATTTTTTAGTTTTTTCATAAATGATTTTTAATCCTTTAAATGTTAGATTGACATCATATACGTCAATCATTTTTGTTTCTTTAGAAAGAATACGACCCAAACCACCTGTAGAAATCACTTTCATATCTGTACCATATTCATCTTTGATTTTTTGAATAATATATTCTGTTTGTCCAATATATCCAAAAACCACACCAGCTTGCATACTTTTGATTGTGTTTTTAGCAATAATTTTATCAGGTTTTTGAATTTCTATTTCTGGTAATTTAGCTGTTTGACTAGATAATGCCTGGGCTGAAATACCAATACCAGGGGCAGTAGCACCACCTAGAAACTCTCCTTTATTACTAACAACATCATATGTCGTAGCTGTGCCAAAATCAATAACGATACAAGGACCACCATAAGTATAATAGGCACCAGCAGCATCAACCAATCTATCAGCACCTAAAGCTGAAGGATTGTCAATACGAATATCAATACCTGTTTTAACCCCAGGACCTACAAATATTGGATTTTTATGAAAATATTTACGAATACAATTGGTAAATGAATAATTGATCTTAGGTACAACACTAGAAATAATAATATCTTCAATTTGTTCAATATTAATAGATTGAGCATTTAAAAAAGATAATAACATAAAGCCGTATTCATCAGATGTTCTATGAAGACCAGTGGTTAAACGATAGGTCCCTATTATCTTATTTGAATCATAAACACCAATGGTAATATTTGTATTCCCAATATCTATAACTACTAACATATTTATTCCTCAACTTTCATTAATTTTTCTAATATTTTAAATGCTAATTCTTTTTTTGACATCATATCTAAACTTTCTATATGATTTTTAGTAATTAAAGTCACAACATTTGTATTAGTTTCAAATCCTGCACCTGCATCTTTAAGATTATTGGCTACAATCATATCACAATGTTTTTTTGATAATTTATTTTGTGCATTTTCAATAAGATGATTGGTTTCCATGGCAAAACCACATAATACTTGATTTTCTTTTTTATGTTGTCCTAAAAAATAAAGAATGTCCTTATTTTTTTCTAACTCTAAAATCATATTATCTTCATCTTTTTTGATTTTTTCGTTACTTACATATTTTGGACGATAATCACCAACAGCTGCTGCAAGAATAAGATAATCCTGTTCATTAGAAATTGCAGTAATAGCATCAAACATTTGTGAAGCACTTGTAACATCAACCACTTTTACACCAGAAGGCTTATATATATGAGTAGGGCCACTTACAAGTGTAACCTGTGCACCTAAATCATAGGCTGCTTTTGCAAGAGCATAGCCCATTTTACCACTAGAATGATTGGTGATATATCTAACAGGATCAATATCTTCCCTCGTTGGTCCAGCTGATACAAGAACTTTTTTACCTAATAAAGGTTTTGGTGATAAAACATATTCTAAAGCTTCAATTAAAGCCTCTTCACTTGCTAGTTTCCCTTGCCCAATATCTCCACAAGCTAATAATCCTTCTTGCGGCTCAACAAAATAAACACCCATATTCTTTAGAATTTGTATATTATTTTGAGTTATAGGATTTTGAAACATATGTACATTCATTGCAGGTGCGATAATCTTTGGACAAGTTGCTGCTAAAAAAGCACATGTTAACATATTATCAGCTAATCCATGGGCTACTTTAGCAATTGTATGAGCACTGGCAGGAACAATCATAAAAGCGTCAGCTTTATTAGCAATATCAACATGTGTAATAATTGCTGGATTTTCTTCATCAAATGTATCAACATAAACTTTCCTTTTAGTTAATGATTGAATACATATTGGTGTTATAAATTTTGTTGCACTTTCACTCATTAAAACATCAATCGTATAATCCATTTTTATGAGATCACTTATCAATTGTACAGCTTTAAAAGCAGCAATACTTCCAGTTATTCCTATAATAATTCTTTTTGACATATTTTTTCCTTTCATAAAAATAACCATTTCAAAGAAATGGCAATATAAAAAATATTTTTTATATAAACTGTCATTTCATTTGAATATAACGTTTTATTAATTTTTTATAAGAATTGTTAATGCTATAAAAGTCACTACAAAAAATATTCTTATAAACATCGTTTATTATAAACCCTTGAAATATTGAATGCAACATTCTTTATTTTTTTTAATACTTATTGTATAATAACTTAAAATAGGAGGTAATAAAAATGTCTAAATGGAAATGTAAAGTATGTGGATATATATATGAAGGTGATAATCCACCTGAAAAATGTCCAAAATGTCATGTTCCTGCAAATCAATTTGAGGAAATCAAAGAAACAAAATATGCGGGTACAAAAACAGAAAAGAATTTAATGGAAGCATTTGCTGGTGAATCTCAAGCAAGAAACAAGTATACTTATTTTGCTCAAAAAGCAAGAGAAGAAGGATTTGAACAAATCGCAGCTATTTTTGAAGAAACAGCTAATCAAGAAAAACAACATGCTAAGATGTGGTTTAGTGAATTCAATGGCATTGGTTCAACAGCTGAAAACTTAGAAGCTGCAGCTGCTGGTGAAAATGAAGAATGGACTGATATGTATGTTAGAATGGCTAAGGAAGCAAGAGAAGAAGGTTTTGAAGAATTAGCGCAAAAGTTCGAACTAGTAGGTGCTGTAGAGAAATCACATGAAGCACGTTATTTGAGATTGTTAGAACATTATAAAAATGAAACAACTTATAAAGGTGATGCACCTAAAGGCTGGAAATGTCGTCAATGTGGTTTTGTCTATGAAGGTGAAGAAGCACCTGATCATTGCCCAGTATGTGGTTATCCAAAAGCTTATTTTGAACGTATGTGTGAAAATTATTAAGAACGGTTATCCGTTCTTTTTGTATCTTATACTTGAAAAAAATTTGTTAGCGTGCAATAATGATTGCATGGAGGGTATGATATATGATTATAATCAATAATGAAGAAAAACTAAATGATAAGATTGAAAATGTATGGAAATTGGTTACTGATTTAAATGATCAATCTTGGCGAAATCATATACAAAGTAGTCAAGTTATTGATAATAAGCATTATCAGGAAATAAATGATCAGGGATTAAAAACTACAATTATTATCATCAATAAAATAGAAAATGATGTTTTTGAGTTTAATTTTACTAATGATGAGTATGATGGTCATTGGTTAGCAAAATTTGACGTTATGGATGATTGTACAACGAAATTACATATAACAGCTGCCTTTGAAATGAAAAAGAAGACAATGTTTGTGAAAAATGGTTTTAATAAGATTGTAAAACAATATTTTAGTGATTTAAATGATGCTTTAAAGAAAGAATAATTCTTTCTTTTTTAAATTTGCAAAATATAAATGTATCATACTTTTTGTTTGATGTTAGAACTTGTTTATCGTATAATGATTGTGGTGATATAAATGTTAGAAAAAATTTTTAATATAATAGATGACTATGATCAAATCATTATTTATCGTCATATTAATCCTGATTTAGATGCTTTTGGTAGTCAATTGGGACTTTATTATGTATTCAAAAAAATGAATGATAAAAATATTGTTTTACAAGGTGATATGACGAGTAATATATTAGATTATTTTGATAAATTCGATGCTGGACATATAAAGGATGGTAAGACTTTAGGAATCGTTGTAGATACTGCCAATAGAGAACGTATTGATGGCGATATATCTTTATGTGATACGCTTATTAAAATAGATCATCATATTATTGTTGATAGTTATGGAAATATCAATATAGAAGTGGAGAATGCATCTTCTTGTAGTGAAATTATTGCTTTATTATTTCAAAATGCTTGTTTAGATATACCTGTTGAAGCTGCTAAAGCTTTGTATTTAGGAATCATTGGAGATAGTAATCGTTTTTTATATAGTGCTACTTCTTCAGATACTTTTAAAGCAGCGGCTTATTTATTAGAACAAGGTGTGAATATTAGTGAAATATATGAGCCTTTATATATGCAAGATAAGACAGATTTTAATGTTTATAAATATATCTATAATCATTATCATCAAGTAGATAAGATTGCTTATTATTATTTGAGTGATGATGATTTAAAAGCATTAAATATTACAAGAGAGCAAGGCTCTAGTTATGTGAATACTTTAGCGGATTTTAAAGAGTTTGAGATATGGATGGCTGTGACTGAGTATAAGGAAAAGGATTGTTTTCGTGTAAGTTTAAGAAGTAGACATGTACCTGTTAATGTTGTAGCAAGTCATTTTAATGGTGGTGGTCATGCCTTTGCGAGTGGTGCTACGCTTAATACATTGGATGAGTTGAATGATTTGATTGAAGAATTGAAGGGGATAAAAGAATATGTTTAATATAAAAGAAAGAATTATAGAAACCTGGAATCGTTTTTTTAATAATCTTAAAGCTAGTAGTCCTTCTAGTAATAAGGGAACAATAATAGCATTGATCATTACATTATTATTTTTTATCATTATTGAATATTCGGCATTGTTACCGATAAATTTACGATCATTTAGTTTTACATTATTTTTATGTATTTGTTTAATTATTTTTATTGTTTTAAAGAGTTTTATAAGTTTAAGTTTTGATAATATTTCTAAAGTATGTTGTGTTATAACGTTAATTTTAGGTATTTATTTAGGTGTTGGATACATTATCAGTTCACCTATTATTAATGCTTCTAAATATCAATCTCAATTAGATATGAACACTGATGCTGATTTTTATAGTGATTTTGAAAATATAAGTTATTCATCTATTCCTGTGGTTGATAGAGATAGTGCTGAGCGTTTAGGCGATCGTAAAATGGGTGAAATTGTGGATTATGTTTCACAATTTGAAGTGGATAGTGAATATTCTCAAATTAATTATAATGATAATCCTTATCGTGTAACAACGATATCATATAGTGATTTGATTAAATGGTTTACGAATCAAAGCGATGGCTTGCCTGCTTATATTCGTGTTAATATGGTTTCTCAGGAAAGTGAAGTTGTCAGATTAGAATCAGGCATGAAATATTCACGTAGTGATTTGTTTTTTAGAAATATTAATCGTTATTTAAGAGTGAAGTATCCTACATTGATGTTTGAAGATCCAACATTTGAAATTAATGATGATGGAGATCCTTATTGGATTGCACCAGTTTTTAGTTATAAGATTGGTTTATTTGGTGGAGAAGATATTACAGGAGCTGTTTTGGTAAATGCCTGTAGTGGTGAAAGTCAGTATTATGATATTGATGAAGTGCCTAGTTGGGTGGATCGTGTTTATCCTGCTGAATTATTATTAACTCAATTAACGAATTGGGGTCAATATGGTAATGGCTATATTAATAGTATTATTTCGCAAAAGGGTGTTTTAACAACCACAGATGGTTATAATTATTTAGCACTTAATGATGATGTTTATCTTTATACAGGATTAACTTCTGTATCTAGTGATGAATCTAATGTTGGTTTTGTTCTTGTCAATATGCGTACTAAAGAATCTAATTATTATGCGATTAGTGGTGCTGAAGAATATTCAGCTATGTCATCAGCTGAAGGTAAAGTACAAAACTTAGGTTATGAAGCAACTTTTCCAATTCTCATTAATTCTGGTGGACAACCGACATACTTCTTATCTTTGAAAGATAGTGCAGGATTGGTTAAACAATATGCGTTTGTTAATGTACAAAATTATCAAATTGTAGCGGTTGGTGAAAGTGTAGCAACTGCTGAATCAAATTATTATCAGTTATTAATAGATAATGGTATTGAAGATGTAAGTTATGAAACAGCTTCATTAACAGGTACAATTTCAACGATTCAACAAGTTGTTGTTGATGGTACTTCTTATTATTATTTTAAATTGGAAGATCATGATGATATTTTTATAGCTGCGATTACTTTAAATGATAATTTGCCTTTTATTCAAAGTGGTGATCGTGTCTCTTTGGATTATTCAGATAGTGGTACAAATTCTCAAAATGTCTTAACCTTGGAGGTTTTAAGTGAATAAGTTATTAGAGCGTTTAAAATTGTATGAACCTTTATTTGGTGTTTGGAAGGTTGATTATATTGCAGTAAATTATGAAGACATGGCGTGGGTTTATTTATGCCGTGATGATGAAGAAGCCTTGATGAAGGTTAAAACTTTGTATTGCCAAGAAAATGAAGTGGAAGGTGCAATTTATCATTTGATGCGTCAATATGATAATGATGCCTATCCTGATTTGTCTTCTTCACCCTATTTACAAGAGGAACATTATTATATTGAGGAAAATGAATCTTGTAAAGGTGTTGATGTATGTTTGCTTAGCGAAGTAAGTGAATTAGTTGATGAAGAAGAACCTTTACTTATGGATGATCAGTTAAAATTAGGATTAGCATATCTTAATGGCGAGGATGGTTATGTTCAAGATGAATATCGTGCTTTTGAATTGATTGAAAAAGCTGCACTTAATCATCATTATAGAGCCATGTGTTCACTTGGCTATATGTATGAAATTGGTTTAGGTGTAAAGGAAGATAAAGTCAAAGCTGTAGAGTTGTATTTGGAGGCTGCTGATCATGGTGACGAGTTAGCTGCTTGTAATTATGCCTATTGTGCTTATGAAGGCATAGGTATGGAAATGGATGAGAATAGTGCTTTTGAGTATTTTGAAATTGCTTCTATGGCTGAATTACCACGTGCATTATATTATATGGGTGAATGTTATTGTTTTGGTCGTGGTATTGACAAAGATGAAATGAAGGCTATGTATTATTATAAGCAGGCTGCTGATGGTGGTTTTTTACAAGCTAAATATAATGTTGGTTATTGTTATGAAATGGGGATTGGTGTAGAAAAAGATATGAATCAGGCTTTTTCCTGGTATTGTGAGGCAGCTGATGAGGGTTTAGATATTGCTCAGTTACAAGTGGGTTATTATTATGAAGCTGGTATTGGTGTGGATAAAAATGAGGAAATGGCTGTATTTTATTATCAAGAGGCTTCTAATCAAAACTATTCATCAGCACATTGTTATTTGGCTTATTGTTATGAAGCAGGTATTGGTGTTGAACAAGATTTAGAAAAGGCTAAAGAGCTTTATTTATTAGCTGCCAAACAAAATCACCCACGAGGTTTATTAGCATATAGTAGCTTTTTAGAAGATGAAAATATGGAGCTAGCGATGGAATATTTAAAACGTAGTGCTGATTTAGATTTTCCACCAGCCATGTGTAAATATGCCTACCATTTAGAAAATGGTTATGGTGTTACAAAAGATGAATCAGCTGCTTTTTCATATACTCAAAAAGCTGCAAATTTACTGGATCCTACAGCTATTTGTCAATTAGGTAATTATTATGAAGAGGGTATCGGTGTAGAAATAGACTTACAAAAAGCTTTTAATTGTTTTCAAAAAGCTCATCAATTAGGCTATCTTCATGCAACTACCAATTTAGGTTATTGTTATGAAACAGGTCGAGGTATCTTAAAGGATGAAAAGAAAGCTTTTAGTTATTATAAAGAAGCATGTGATCAAGATTATGAACCTGGTATTTGTAATGTTGGTTATTGTTATGAAAATGGTATTGGTGTAGAAAAAGATGAAAAGAAAGCTTTTGAATATTATTTAAAAGCAGCTAATCTTCAATATGATGTTGCACAATGTAATGTTGGTTATTGTTATGAGTTAGGTATAGGTGTTGATATTGATTTACAAAAAGCTCAAGATTATTATGAATTATCTGCTAAACAAATGAATTTAAGAGCTATTTGTAATTTAGCTTCACTATATGAAAACAAAAAAGACCCAGACTATGACAAAGCTTTTGAATTATATCAACAAGCCGCATTATATCGTTATCCACGTGCATTATGTAATGTAGGTTTATATTATGAAAATGGATTAAGTGTTGAACAAGATGAAGTTATTGCAGTCCGTTATTATCAGCAAGCTGCTGATTTGGGCTATGAGGTTGGTCAATGTAATTTGGCTTATTGTTTTGAACAAGGTATAGGTTTAGAAGTTAATGAGTCTTTAGCTAGAGATTATTATGAACTGAGTGCAGCACAAGGCTATGTAAGAGCTATGAATAATTTGGGTATGATGTGCGAGTATGGTCAAGGTGGAGAAATGGATAAGGAAAGAGCGGTTGAGCTTTATAAGCAAGCTTGTGAATACGATTATCCACCAGCTTTATGTAATTTAGCATTGTGTTATGAAGATGGTATTGTTGTAAAACAAGATACTAAAATAGCTTTTGATTATTTTAAAAAAGCAGCTGATATGCATTCATCTAGAGGTTTATATAATGTAGGTCGTTTTTATGATTATGGAATAAATGGCGATTGTGATTACAAGAAAGCTATGCATTATTACCATTTATCTTATGAATTAGAAAATTTAGATGCATGTATTGCTATAGGAACAATGTATGAAATAGGTAAAGGTGTCAGCATTAATTATAAAAAAGCTGCTCAATATTATATAATTGCTAAAAAAGCAGGCTATTCTCGTGGCTATTATGCTTTAGCTAATCTATATAAAAATGGCAAAGGTGTACGAAAAAACACCCCAAAAGCAATTCAATACTTTAAGATAGCTAGCGATAAAGGTCATGTTTCTGCAACTTATAATTTAGCTGTTCTTTATGATTTTGAAGCTGATGAAAAGTATCAAAATATAAAAAAGGCAGTCCATTATTATAAAATTGCGGCTAAAAGAGGCCATGCTGGGGCTATGAATAATTTAGGAGTTTGTTATCAACATGGTGAAGGTGTTAGAAAAAACTATAAAAAAGCTTTTGAATTATTCTATAATGCTGCTAAAGGTGAAGATAAACATGCTTATTTAAATTTGGCTCGTTTTTATTTTAAAGGTTATGGTTGTGAAGTGGATTTAGATAAAGCAGAATATTGGGCTAAGAAGGCACAAGAAAATCATTTGGAAGATGCTGATAAGCTATTAATATTAATTGATAAAAAGAAAAAAAGACACGCAAAGAAAAAGGATAATTAGATGAATCAATTATTAGAACGTTTAAAATTATATGAACCATTTTTTAATCAATATTATATAGATCATATAGTTAAACAATATGATGATATGGTTTGGATTTGTTTTGACAATGGTATGTTAATGAAAGTTAAAACATTATATTGTCAGGAAGATATTGAAAAAGTTATTAATCATTTGATGGTTGATCAATATAAAATAACAAGTTATCCTAATCTTGAAGATTCACCTTATCTTAATCAAATACATTATTATATTGAAGAAAATCATCAAATTATAGGCGTGGATCTTTGCTTATTATCAAAAGGTTATATACTGAATGAACAAACTATCTCAAATGATAAGCTAAGAAATGTTGGCTTATGTTATTATTATGGTAGTAATCAATATGTCCAAGATGAATATAAAGCCTTTGAATTATTAGATAAGGCTAGTAATATTCATGATTATAAAGCAATGTGTACGCTTGGCTTGATGTATGAGCGTGGTTTTGGCGTTCAACAAGATTTAATCAAAGCGATTGAATTATATCAATTATCTGCCGACCATGGTTATAGTGAAGCTCAATGTAATATTGCTTATTGTTATAGTCGTGGTATTGGGGGCTGAAATAGATTTAAAAAAGCACATGCTTATTATCAAGAAGCTTCTAAGCAAAATAATGTAAGAGCACTCAATAACCTTGGGGTTATGTATGAATATGGCCGTGGGTTAGAAAAAGATGAAAATAAAGCTTTTGATCTTTATAAACAAGCTGCTGCATTTAATGATGATACAGGTTTGTTTAATTTGGCAAGGTGTTATGAGGATGGTATTGGCTGTGATAAGAATATCATAAATGCCATCGAATATTTTCAAAAATCTTGTGATATAGGGCATGTTTTATCGGCTTTTGAACTTGGTAGAATTTATCATTATAAATATGGTAATTCAAAATAATTTGGGGTTGCAAAGATTTTAATTATCAAATTAGATG
>JAJQFG010000027.1 GCA_021201315.1 Erysipelotrichaceae bacterium | reverse complement strand
TATATAGGATAAAGATCTTTATGTCTTTAGGTAGATGAGATTACGCTTACTTTTTTTATACCAAATATTTCCATTTTTCGCGTAAAAAACGCTGTAACAATAAAATGCATCTCAATACATTATCGCATACCATCATCACCCATACTTGTGCAAGTCCTAGATGCAAAATATGAATAACTATATATGTACCAAATATTCTTACACCCCACATCGTAATACATGAAAAAATGAAAGGTGCTTTCGTGTCACCCATACCATTAAAAGTTCCTTCCAAGATAACTAATATTCCATAAATAGGTTCAGATACCGATACGATTCTTAATACGGTTGTTCCCATACTTATAACTTCTTGATCAGGCGTAAAAAAGCTCATCAAAGAAGCAGCATTGATAAACAAAAGAATACCTGCAATGACCATTAATCCAGAGGTCATCGCACAAATAAGATAGGTTGTTTGTTTGACTTTTGATATATCTTTTTCACCTACAGCATTACCTACCAAAGTTGCTGCTGCACTTTGAAAACCATAACCTGGACAATAGAAAGCTTGTTCAGCTTGTATCGCAATAGTATGTGCAGCTAGAGGTACAACACCCATGGTAGCTATCATAGATGAAAATGTTACATGTCCAAAACAAATCACACTTCGTTCCATTGCAACTGGAATAGAGATAGACATACATTCTTTAAAAACTTTTGCATTAAAATGAAAACCAGTATGTATTAGATTAAAACGTTGATTACGTAAATAACGTACAAACATCCAAATACCACCAAAAACATATGAAATACTTGTCGCAATGGCAGCACCACTAACACCTAAATTAGCACCTATCACATAGATACCATATATTTCTCTACTAGGATAAATCAAAAAGAAATTCAAAACAATATTAACAATATTCATATAAATATTAATCATCATTGGTGTTGTCATATCTTTAACACTACGCAATGTAGATGAAAAAATAAGGACAGAACTTCTAAACAGAAAAGTCATCGATGTAATCAAAAAATACATTGAAGCATCATGGATAATAGCATCATCACCATTAAGCCATATTGGTAAATAAGGTGAAATCAAAACACAAACAATACTTATAAAAAGTCCAATTCCAATCACCACAAAAAAAGATTGTTGACCTGCTATTTGTAACTTATCATTATCCTTAGCACCATCGACTTTCGCACAAACACTTAAAATACCTACACCAAAAGCCACTGCAATACTACTTGTCAACCAATTCACTGAACCAGTTAATCCCACAGCAGCACTAGCATTAGCACCCAGCATACCTACCATTGCAGTATCGATATAAGCCACAACAACACTTAAAGCTTCCTGAACAATAGCTGGCCAAGCCAAAAAACATATTTCCTTTATTTTAGGAAGATACTTCATCAGAAACCTCCTCTCTGCTTACTAAAGACACTGCTATAAATATCAATGCAATACCTATAACTTCCTGCCATGATAATCTTTCTCCCAGAAAAACCATAGCTAAAATAATACTATATGCTGGTTCCAATACTGAAATAACACTCGCTGTCTGAACTTTAATATGCTTTAATCCACGCACATACAAAGTATGCGCTAACGCTGTAAAAATCACACCATAAACAATCAAACATATAAAATCAAAACCAGTACCACGACCCAAATAAGGATTCAAAACTGAAATAACACAAGTCATAATAATAGCAACTACCAACTGTTCATATAAAGTCACTACTGCACTATCATATAACGCAACCAAACGACGATTCATCACCGATAAACAAGCAAACGAAAAAGAACTAATCAAACCATAAATAATTCCTAAAGTCGTTGAATTCGTCAAACGAAAAGCAGGAATCAAAAAACCAATACCTGCAATCACCAATAAAAGTGCAGCAAGATTCTTATATTTAATTTTTTCCTTAAAGAAATAAGGTTCCAAAAGCATTACAAACAATGGATAAGTTGCAAAAGAAATCGTACCAATAGATACAGTAGAAACCTGTACCGCCATAACAAAGAAAAACCAATGTCCTGTTAAAAAAACACCCGCTAAAAGATTCCACAAATAATCCTGAAAACGGTTCAAACGTAATGGTAAATCTAAAAAATGAATATAAATATACAATGATAAAGCCGAAAATACCGCTCTACCCAATGTCAGCATAAGTGCTGACATAGGAATTAAGGCTGCAAATAAACTAGCTGAACCTAATAGAAACACAGCTATATGAACCGATATCAAACCTCTTCTATTCCACATCTTGATCTCCTTTTAATACATAAACACTCAAGCTCTTACTATTCACTTTAAAATCACCAAAACCATTCTCATCTATTATAACTTCTTGATTATTTCCCATAAAATCAAAAAATACTTTTCCAGCATATTTTTTATCTACTAACATTTTTTTATTTCCTGATTCATTATGACTCATAATACATACCATTTTATCATTAACCCAACCAATAATATGAGGATCATCAAAATAATCTACTTGTTGACTTGTTAGATAATGTTTTCTTAAATAAAGAAGTTTATCTAACATCTCAGATTTACTTTGAATATGATTATGTTTTATACCATAATAATCACCATAGAAAACACATGGATAACCATCAATTCTAAGCAATATTAAAGCATAAGCCAATGGTTTAAACCAATCATCAATCCATGATTGCAACCCTTGTGAGGGTTGCGTATCATGATTATCAACAAATGTAACTGCATTACTGCTTTTACATTTGACTAAAGTATTATCCAATATTTTAGACATATCATAATTTTCTTTTTGACATGCATCATAAAAATGATAATGTAAAGGCACATCAAATAAAGAAAACTGATCATGGACTTCATCTAAATAATTAAGTAACTTTGTCACATCGCCATGCCAAAATTCACCAACACTAAAAAAATTCTGTTGTTTATATTCCCTCAAATAAGGAATCCACTCATCAAAAAAACGTGCACTAATATGTTTTAAGGCATCAAGACGTAAACCATCAATATTTGTAAAATCTAAATACCATTGACCCCATCTTTTTAATTCACTGACAACATAAATCGAAGAAAAATCAATATTAGCTCCCATTAGATAATCAAAATTACCATTTTCATCATCTACATCACTTTGCCAATTCTTATCTTTGAATAAAAATGTTGCATGACGTTTCGATAATATATCATAATCAAAACCATTAAAACATTTATGATCCCAATGAAAATGACTGTATTTATCATGTCTTTGTGGAAATGTAAAGATTGTAGGTACTTTAATCAATTCTTCAGAACTTACAACTTCATTTCTTTTATTTTGGTTGACTTCATAAGCTTTAACTAATTCATTAGCATCGCCACCCATTTTATGA
Source organism: Erysipelotrichaceae bacterium (assembly GCA_021201315.1). GTDB lineage: Bacteria > Bacillota_I > Bacilli_A > Erysipelotrichales > Coprobacillaceae > JAJQDJ01. The sequence continues at coordinate 5,402 of JAJQFG010000027.1, read as the reverse complement.
TTTAAAACAACATCACCATAAACATCAATATGATAAGCATGTAAAGTATCAATAGCATCTATATATTCATCTTTAGTTCCGTATTTTGTAGGTATCGTTCCTTGTTGATCAAATTCACCTAAATCATACAAATCATAAACAGCATAACCAACTTCATTTTTTCCACCAATACCTTTATAAGCAGGTGGTAACCACAAGGCATCAATACCAATATCATGAAGATGCTTCGCATCTTCTTTAACCAATTGCCATAAATGAGGCGTAGAATTTAAATACCATTCAAAATATTGCATCATCACTTTATAAGACATTTACATCACCTTGCACAACATTATACACGAAAAAAGGGATTTTCTCAATCCCCTCTATTTCTTTGCATCAATACGTTCTTTTGTTAATTGAATAAATTCATCAATAGATACAGTAGTTTGTTTACGATCACCATATTCACGATAAGTTACAGTACGTTCTTCTTTTTCCTTATCACCTAAAACCAATTGATATGGAATCTTAGCCATTTGTGCTTCACGAATACGATAACCTAATTTTTCATCACGAGCATCCATTTCAACTCTTATACCTTGATCTTTTAAGATTTTATAAACTTCATCAGCATATTCCAAATGATATTCATTATTAACTGGTATTACTTTAACTTGTGTAGGTGATAACCATAATGGGAAAGCACCTTTTGTTTCTTCGATTAAGAATGCAGTAAAACGATCAAAAGTACCAAATATAGCACGATGGATAACTACTGGTGTTTGTTTACTACCATCTTTATCTACATAAGTAAGTTCAAAACGTCTTGGTAGTAGAAAGTCTAATTGACAAGTTGATAATGTTACTTCTGGACCTACAGCTGGTTTAACTTCGACATCTAGCTTAGGTCCATAGAAAGCTGCTTCACCTTCAGCTTCAAAATAATCAACGCCTAAATTATTTAAAACATCTCTAAGTCTTGCTTCAGCTTCATCCCACATTTGATCATCATCAAAATACTTTTCTTTATCATTCTTATCTCTAAGTGATAATCTAAACTTATAATTTGTAATACCAAAATCCTTATAAACATCTAAAATTAAATTAACCACTTTCTTAAATTCATCACCAATTTGTTCAGGTGTTACAAATAAATGGGCATCATTTTGACACATGCATCTAACTCTTTCTAATCCTTTAACTGCACCAGATGCTTCATATCTAAAATCTGTCGCAAATTCACCAATACGAATAGGTAAATCTCTATATGAATGTAAACTATTTTTATAAATTAACATATGATGAGGACAGTTCATTGGTCTTAAAACAAATGTTTCATCATCCACTTCCATGACAGGAAACATATTTTCTTTATAGTGATCCCAATGTCCAGATGTTTTATACAAATCAACAGTTCCTACTGGTGGTGTATAAACATGATCATAACCTAAATCTCTTTCTTTTTCATAAATATAATTCTCTAATTGTTTTCTTATAAATGCCCCATTTGGTAACCATAAAGGCATCCCTGCGCCTACTAAACGATGTGTCATAAATAGATTCATTTCTTTACCAATCTTACGATGATCTCTATTCTTAGCATCTTCTAAGTCATTTAAATGAGCATCTAATTCTTCTTTTGTAGGAAAACAACAACCATAAATTCTTTGTAGTACTTTATTCTTTTTATCGCCTTTCCAATAAGCTCCTGAATGTTTTAGTAACTTAAAGTTACGACATAATTTAACATTTTCAACATGAGGACCTCTACACAAATCCACAAAATCCCCCTGTCTATAACAAGTTATACTACCATCTTCTAAACCTTCAATTAAATCAATCTTATAAGGATCATCTTTAAACATTTCGAAAGCTTCAGCTTTACTAATTTCTTCTCTTACAATACGTTTACCATCTTTACATATTTTTTTCATTTCTTTTTCAATCTTTGGTAAATCTTCATCAGTGATAACTTTATCACCTAAATCCATATCATAATAGAATCCTTCACTAACAACTGGACCAACCCAAAATTTAGCGTCAGGATAAAGATGTTTCACTGCTTGTGCCATAACATGAGCACAAGAATGGTTCAAAGTATTTAATGCTTCTTCATTTTTAAAATCTCTCATTTTGTCTCCTCCTATAAAAAAGAGACTTCATCCAAAGGACGAAATCTCGTGGTACCACCTTTATTCGTTATATTTCATAACCTCAAAACTTTAACGCAGTTATACGACCTTCTCTTTCGAGTGTAGCTAATAGGGAGTATTGATAAACCTTCTGTAAAACTTTCACCAGCCGTTTTCTCTCTAAACATTATAATTTATCAACATATCCTAAATCATCGCTTCTGTGGTTATTCTACATCATTATGGTCAAAAATGCAATGAATTATTCTTTAAAATCCTAATGAACATAATCATTCCTCTTAACAGGCGAATAGTTCTGCGCATATATATCTAACACCAATCGTGATGGCGGTAACAAACTTTTCATATGAAAAACCTGCCAGTTTTCATAAATATAATGTCCCTCTACAAAATCACCATCATTAAAACAATCACCATTTAAAAACAAACTTGCTGCTAAGCGATACATATAAGCCACAACTTCATCTACATCAAGCTTATAAAAGCGCATCTGCAAATCAGGCAATCCAATTGATCCTAATCCTGTTGTATCCACAATCATAGCATAACTGTTTTCAATATTATACAAACGAATATTCAAACCACCATCTAAAAAATGAAGTTTCTTATCATCCCATTGACTATTTTGATAATCTTCTGCATTTATCAATTTTTGTGAATGAGGAAAATATAAAGCCATACATTCAGGATATAAATGAAGCATGATATCTAAAAATTGAGATAATAATTGACATCTTTTAACTCTTGGCATACGTGAAGACATAAAATCAGCTATCGTTATTTTGTAATGACATTGATTAAGTAACTCTTTTGGATTTTCAATGTTCCAGCATTGGATTAACGCTGATTCATCAATATCATAAGCATTCAATAATTCAATATCTGTTAACATAAGCTGAAATGATGCTTGTTCACCACCACGATAAGTGACAAGATGATCATTTAAAGCAAAGATAGCTATTTTATCAATACTAATAATATCAACATATCCAAATATTTGTTTCATATATTCATAAATCAATTGATAATCAATCACTACTTCATCACTAAATAACAGTTGAATGCTATAAACTTGAGCTAATCTCGTTATTTTTTCATTCATAAGTTAAACCAATCCTATCTTGCATTTCAAATAATAATGATATAAAAGAAACATAATAAGGTATAAATGTTTGATTGTCGATCATTTCTAATATTTCATTTTCACTTGCCCATTTTACTTCTGATACTTCTTCTTCCTGTATGACAATCTTCTCTACATCTTTTACAACGATATAAAAATCATCAAATCCATTTTCAAAATGATTGGTTAAAATAGGACATTGATTAGTTAAATCAATATCAATTCCTAATTCCTCTTTTGTTTCACGCATAGCTGCCTTTTCACTTGTCTCATTAACTAAAACGTGACCACCAACTGATACATCCCACATATTAGGCCAACTTGATTTATTAGAAGCCCTTTTTTGTATCAACATTTTATTATCATTAAAAATACAAACATGTATTACCATACGATATGTATTTTCTAACATCATATCTCCACGTTTATGTATTTTATCTATTTTTTGATGATGTTTATCATATAAGTCCTGATATTCCATAATATTCCTCCACAACTATTATAATACTTACTAACTTTTTTATAAATGATTTTGATTGACAAATATTAAATAAAAGAATTATCATAGGACCAGGGAGGAATACAAAATGAGTTATCAGGATTTAGAAAAATATATGAATAAAAGGCAAGCCTTAAATGCAGCTTTAACTTTATTTTCATGGGACCAGGAAACTGAAGCACCACATGAATCAGTTGATAAAACAAGTATGTATATAGGTGAATTATCAAGAGAGCTATTTGATACAATTACCAATGAAGATGTTATAAAGATATTACATGAATTAGAAGATGAAGATTTATCTTTAAAACAACAAGCCGTAGTTAAACATTGGCTTAAAGATATTGAAAAATTAGAAAAAATACCTGCTGAAGAATATCAAGCTCATAGTGAATTACTATTAAAAGGTCAACATGTATGGAGTGAAGCTAAATTAAAAAATGATTATGCTTCTTTTAAACCATATTTAGAAAAGATTTTTAAAGAAGAAAAGAGATTTGCTGGGTATCGTCAAATAAATAATCAGCCTTTATATGATATTTTATTAGATGACTATGAACCAAGTTTTACTATGAAGGAATTAGATGCTTTCTTTAACGATTTGAGAAATGAAATTGTACCATTACTTAAAGAAATACAACAATCTGATCATATCATTGATAAAAGCTATAATTATAAAGAATACCCTATTAATAAACAAAAAGTTTTCAATAAATATATAGCTAATTATATTGGATTTGATTTTAATAAAGGCGTCATTAAAGAAAGTGAACATCCTTTTACAACTAATTTTCATAATTGTGATGTAAGAATCACAACCCATTATTATAAAAACAATTTAGAAAGTGCTTTATTTTCAACAATTCATGAAAGTGGTCATGCAACTTACGAATTTAATATTGATGACGATATTAGTTTAACACCTATAGGTGTTGGTACTTCTATGGGAATGCATGAATCTCAATCTCGTTTTTATGAGAATATGATTGGTAGAAATCCTTTGTTTTGGAAGAATATTTATCCAAAGTTGCAAAATTTCTTTTTAGATAATTTAAAAGATGTTTCTTATGATCAATTTATGGATGGTATTAATAAAGTAGAAGCTAGTTTAATTAGGACTGAAGCTGATGAATTAACTTATCCTTTACATATTATGGTGCGTTATGAAATTGAAAAGAAGATTTTTAGTGAGGATGTTGATTTTGATACATTACCACAGTTATGGAATGAAAAGTATCAAGAGTATTTAGGTATTACACCTAAAAATGATACTGAAGGTATTTTACAAGATGTTCATTGGTCTAGTGGCTCTATTGGTTATTTTCCAAGTTATGCGATTGGTAGTGCTGTAGCAGCTCAAATCTATGCCTATATGAAAGAACATACACATTTAGAAAGCTGGATTGAAAATGGACAATTCAATATGATTAAAGCTTATTTAGGAGAACATATTCATCAATATGGTGCTATTTATAATACCAATGAATTATTGATTCAATTAACAGGTGAATCTTTTAATTCAAAATACTATATTGAATACTTAAAAGACAAATATACAAAATTATATCATTTAAAAAGATAGGCAAATGCGGTTCTTACTCGACAATGGGTAATTGAAACCAGTGGCAGTGCATAAAAATGCACT
>JAJQFG010000102.1 GCA_021201315.1 Erysipelotrichaceae bacterium | reverse complement strand
TATGAATCGAAGCTGACATTTTTTCAATAAGGAGGTCACTTCATATTATCTTTTTTAAAGAATCTACTTCACACTAAATTATAAACAAAAAACGCTTTCAATTCAATACTTAACCCCTTTAAATATGAAAAAAAACTTTGTTTCTGTGAATATTTTTGCTAACATAAACACTAATAAAAAAAGGAGCCAAGCTCCTTAATCAAACATTGTATTTTTTTCAAACATACAATGTCCATTCATATAATCCTTCACAGACATCTTCTTTTTACCTTCTATTTGTAACTCATCAATAAAATAAATACCATCTGCTACTTTAACCCCAATCGTTCCTTTATGCAGTTCAATGATTGTACCATTTTCTATGCCATCATAATAATCATCTACTTGATAACTACCAGCCCATATCTTAACCGTTTTATTGTTGTAGGTTGTATAGGAACCAGGCCAAGGATTCGTTCCTCTGACTTGATTATTGACTTGCTTACCAGTCAAATTCCAATTAATCTTTTCATCTTCTCTAGTTAGATTATAAGCATAAGATACTTGTGATTCATCTTGAGGAATACTTTGATTGGTTTTATTGAAGATAGAAGGTAATGTCTTTTTAAGAAGACTTGCACCAACGACTGATAAACGATCATATAATATACCAACGTTATCCTCATCATAAATAGGTACAACTTCCTGTTTAATAATATTACCAGCATCCATTTTCTCAGCCATATACATAATGGTCACACCTGTTATATTTTCACCATTAATGATGCATCGATGCACTGGTGCCCCACCTCTATATTTAGGTAACAATGAAGCATGAACATTAATGCATCCATACTTTGGATAATCTAATAAAGCTTTTGGGATGATCTGACCATAAGCAGCTGTAATAATCATATCTGGTTTTAAATCTAATACGGCTTGATAATCGTTTTTAATCTTTGTTGGTTGAATAATAGGTATATCATATTTCAATGCTTCTTCTTTGACTTCACTCATGGTAAGTATTTTCTTACGTCCGACACGTTTATCTGGTTGCGTTACAACACCAACGATTCTATATTCTTCTTTAATAAGCATCTTAAAGACTTCTAAGGAAAAGGTTGATGTACCCATAAATACTATTCTTTCTTTCATAGAACCTCCTATTTTAAATCATACCAATTCTTTGCATAAGCACCATCGACCTTTAATGGTACATTCATGGTAAAAGCACTTTCCATGGCAGATTTGATAATATGCATCATTTCTTCTAGTTCCTCAGCATACACATCAAAAATTAATTCATCATGAACTTGAATAATCATTTCTGATTTCAGATGTTTTTCATTCATTAGTTGATCAACTTTTATCATAGCTAACTTTAAGATATCAGCCCCACTACCTTGAATTGGAGAGTTCATCGCAAAACGTTTGGCTTGTTCTCTTACAACATAGTTCTTATCATTAATTGTAGAAATATATCTTTTTCTATTTAATACTGTAGATACATAACCATCTCTCTTACAATCTTCCACAACTTGATTCATATAAGTCTTAATCTCTGGATATTCTTCATAATATCTTCTAATAAACTCTTTTGCTTCATTTAAAGAAACACCAATTTGTTTTGATAATCTAAATTCTCCCATACCATAAATAATACCAAAATTAACAGCTTTAGCCTGTCTACGCATATCTGGTGTGACTTCATCATCACTAACTTTAAATACCAAAGCGGCTGTATGGGTATGAATATCTTTATCAGCTTTAAAAGCTTCTTGTAAAGATTTGACATCAGCTAAATGGGCTAATATTCTTAGTTCTATTTGTGAATAATCAAAAGTGACTAAATAATCATGACTAGGAATAAAAGCTTTACGAATGAGTTTACCTTCTTCTTGTCTTACTGGTATGTTTTGTAAATTTGGATCAATGGAAGATAATCTTCCTGTTTGCGTTAAGGCTTGATTGAATATGGTATGGATTTTACCATCGGGGAAGATTTGTTCTTGTAGGCCTTTGACATAGGTTGATGATAGTTTGGTTAATAAACGATATTGAAGTATTAAAGGGACAATTGGATGTTTGTCTTCTATTTTTTCTAATATATCAGCAGATGTGGAATAACCTTTTTTGGTTTTCTTACCATTAGGTAATCCTAGTTTCACAAATAGGATATCACCGAGTTGTTTAGGAGATGCAATATTGAATTTTTCACCTGCTAAAGTATAGATATCTTCTTCTATTTCTTTGATTTGATGATCAAAAGTTACATCCAATTGTTGTAAAACAGATTTATCTATTTTAGCCCCTACAAATTCCATTTTTGCTAGAATGAATGTAACAGGTATTTCAATGTTTTGATAAAGATCATATTGTTGTTCTTTTTTGAGTTTTTCAATGACTGTATCTTTGAGTTCATAGATGGCTTTAGCTTTAGATACTGTATGTTTAGCTAATAATTCTAATTCAGGTATATGTTTTTTAGATAATTTACCAAAGACTTCTTCTTCATACTGTAATGAGGTATAACCATAATAGTCACATATATATTTCATTTCATCTTTTAGACTAGGATTTAAGATATATGAAGCTAATTGTAAATCAAAAGATAAGCCATTGATTTCTATACCATTCCATTTAGCTGATAATAATTGAGCTTTAATATTATAGGTATATTTTTGATATTGATCATTTTTCATATAATTAAGGAAGTTCGTATCTTTAATGGCATCTTCATAGCTTATATAATAGCTATGATTCTGACTATAGATAGCATAACCTAAGACAATGGATTTATGATAGTTATTATCATAGATAGCCCCTAAAATAGCAGCATCTTCATGAATTTCTGGTAATGTTTTGACGATTTCATAAGATAGTTCAATGACTTGCGTAGAAGGTGTTTCGATAGAAATACGTTTAAGCAAGGAATTCATATCGTATTTGGTATAGAAGGCTTTTAGATCATCATAATCATAACCCTTATATTCAACTTCTTCTAAATTAAGTTCTATATCAATATCTCTTAATATGGTTGCGATTTGTTTAGACTGCAAACCAAGTTCAATCCCATCTCTAACCTTTTCACCCATTTTTCCTTTGATTTCAAACATATGTTCCTTTAAATTTTCAATCGTGCCATATTGATGTAATAATTTCAAGGCTGTTTTTTCACCAACACCTTTAATCCCAGGAATATTATCCGCACTATCACCCATCAAACCTAGAAAATCTCTAATTTGATCAGGTTCTAAACCATATTTTTCATCAATCGTAGAAGGTGTATATACATCTAACTGACTGACGCCTTTAACCGTCCTATAAACTGTTGTTTGTGATGATACCAACTGAAAAGCATCTTTATCACCAGTAAATATAGAAACCAACAAACCATCCTTTTCACCAATCGCTGATAAGGTGCCAATAATATCATCACCTTCAAAACCTTCTTTTTCAATATAATGAATATGATAAGCATCTAAAAATTCTCTAACTATCGCAAATTGACATTTCAATTCCTCTGGTGTTTCCTTCCTGGTTGCTTTATATGTTTCCATCATATCATTTCTAAAAGTCTTCTTACCATAATCAAAAGCTACCACAATATATTTAGGATTTCTTTCTAATATCTTTGTCAGCATATTGGCAAAGCCAAACACACCATTAGTAGGAATACCATCCTTATTCATCATCAAATTACCCATTGCTGCTGTCGCATAATAAGCTTTAAACAACAATGAATTTCCATCTATCAATATCAATTCTTCCATGATTCATTCACCTCAACCTTTTCTATAATCAACGATAACTTATTTCGATGATCAACTTTTCCATTCATCAAACAAATTATTCCCCTTTTAAGTAACATCCCATAACGCTTATAACACGAAGAAAAAACCACACCATCTACACTACCTGTTTCATCACTACCCTCAATAAAACACATCTCATTCCCCTTCTTATCTACAATATTCTTAACTCTTGTAATACTTACAACCACATTAACTTGTTTCCCTATATAAGAAGATAAGTTATTAATCGATACTATAGGAAGTGATATTTGTTGTTTAATGAGTTCAATTGGATGCTTAGATAAATATAAACCTAAAACTTCTTTTTCTCTTTCTAATTTTTTATTTTCATCATCTTTATATATTTGTAGTATTGGTTTTTCATCAATACCTAGATTTTGCATAATATGAGCATATTCTTCTATAGTATCAAGATTACTACGCATGGTTTGACGACTCATTTTAAACTCATCCATAGCACCTGCATCAATCAATGCCTCAACCATCTTTTTCGTTACATGACTCTTATCCATTCTTAACATAAAATCATAAATATCTTTAAACAAGCCCTGCTCTCTTTCTTTTTCTATATCTTTATAAGCAGTATATCCTACATTTTTAATTGCTAATAAGGAATAGCGAATATGACCATTTTCCACCATAAAACGATCATAACTATAATTAATTGAAGGTGGTAATATGTCTACATGATTGTCTTTGCATTCTTGAATGCAATGAAGCTTCGATGTTTTAGATGATGCTTCATTGGATAATATAGAAGCAAAGAAGTATAAAGGATAGTTTGCTTTTAAGTAAGCTAATTCATAAGCAATATATCCATAAGCTACACTATGAGATTTATTAAAACCATAGTCAGCGAATTTTTCAATAAGTTGAAATACTTCAATAGCTTTATCTTTACTATAGCCATTATTCATACAACCATCAATGAATTCTTTTTTCATAGATGCCATTAAATCACTTTCTTTTTTAGAAGTCGCTTTACGTAAGATGTCGGCTTTTCCTAAAGAAAAGCCAGCCATCTTTTGTGCTACCTGCATCATTTGTTCCTGATAAATCATAACCCCGTAGGTTGATTTTAATATGGGTTCTAGTTCTTTTAATGGGTATGTGACTTTATCAGGATGATTTCTGCCTTCTAGATATAATGGTATATTTTTCATCGGACCTGGTCGATATAAGGCATTAGCTACAACAATATCATCAAAGCATGTTGGTTTCATTTGTTTTAGGAGATGACGCATGCCATCGGATTCTAATTGGAAGATACCATAGGTATTAGCATTGGCTATTATTTGATAGGTTTTTTTATCATCTAGTGGTATTTCGTTTAATTGGATTTGTTGATGTGTATTGGTTTTGATGTCTTTTAGTATGTAATCAATCATTGTGAGATTTTTAAGACCTAGAAAATCCATTTTAAGAAGTCCTGCATCTTCAATATAGTCTTTAGAATATTGAGACATTAAGTTATTGTTTGGACCATAAACCAATGGTACTACATCACTTAATGGTTCTTTAGAGATAATAACACCTGCAGCATGCATAGAAATATTACGTGGTAAATAAGCAATGATGCTACAAGCACCAATGATCTTTTTTAAGGCTGGATTTCTATTAATACTGCCTTGAAATTGTGCTGATGTTTGATAAACATCAGTAATAGATTGTTTATTTTTTGGACCTGTAGGAATCATTTTCATAATGATATTTAATGTTGCAAGAGGAACGCCCATAACTTTACCCATATCACGAATGGCAATGCGTGGTCCATAGGTATTGAAAGTGACGATTTGTGCTGCATGATCTTTGCCATATTTATCAATCACATATTGAATCACTTCATCTCTACGATCATCTTGAAAATCAATATCTATATCAGGCATAGATACACGTTCAGGATTCAAAAACCTTTCAAAGAATAAATCATAAGCTATTGGATCAATATTCGTTATACCCAAACAATAAGCCACCAAACTACCACAAGCACTACCTCTACCTGGTCCTACTTGAATATGATTGACTTTAGCATATTTTACATAATCCCATACAATCAAAAAATAATCATCAAAACCCATTTCATGAATAGTTTTTAATTCATATTTGAGTCTATCTATATATTTTTGTGGTATTTCTTTACCTTTAAATCGTTTTTTTAGACCTACTTTACATAAACTTACTAAATAGCCATAAGCTGTTCCTTTTTCTAGAGGATACTGAGGTAAATGGTTTTGATGTAAAGGAATGGTTGCTTTACAAAGGTTTAAGACATATTGGGTTTCTTGAATGATTTCTTCTTGAAATAGCATGTTCATTTCTTCTTCGGTTTTTAGATATTTTTCGTTGGTTTGTACTTCATAGTTGATATCTAAGTTTATACCTTGCACAGAAGCCCTCATTAAATCTATCGCAAAGGCATCTTGACTTCTTAGATATCTTACTTCATTGGAACAAATAACTTTGATTTTCGCATAATTAGCTAAAGAAATCAGTCTTGAATTTAATTGTTTTTGATAAGATAAATGATGATTTTGAATCATAATATAATAATTTTCATGAAATAAGTCTTTAAGCATCTTCATATAATGAAGTGCTTCTTCTTCATTATCAATACTCACCATCTTTTCTACAATACCATCTCTACTTCCAGATATCACTAATATATGTTGATACTTAGCCAATTCTTCTAATGTAACATGATCAAGATTAATTTGACTACAAATATTCATCAAATCAAAATAACCTTGATCATCTTTAGCTAATAAAATAAAAGAATAAATATCATCATTAATAGTAATACTAGCATCTAAACCAAATATAGGCTTAATCCCATATTTCAAACACTCTTTAGAAAACTCCATGGTACCATACATATTATCTTTATCAGTCAATGCTAAAACATCAATATGTTTTTTAAGGGCATCTTGAATTAAATCTTTGATAAGTATTGTACTATTTTGAAAGCTATAACAACTATAAACCTGTAAATGACCAAACATATGATACCCTCCTTGATAAACTATTATATCAAAATTATTCTTATTTTAAAAGACAATGAAAAGCAAACAACAATAACATAATCCCTAAATATAAACATAATACAACATAAACAATTTCTAAAAAATAAAAACTCCCCATACTAAGTAACCATAACCTATATAAGTATAACCCTATAACATAATAATGATATTGTGGTTGGATGACTTTGAAATAGGGTTGGTCAATAATGATGATTATACTTAATATAACGGATATTAAATGAAAAGGTATATACCATCTAAAACATATGAGTTGTAATATCATACATAGTCCACAAAGTAATTGGAGTTTCTTGATTCTAAGTAACATCATAGGATCACCTATGATATTATATGAAAAGAATGACGAATTATCTCATAAAATTGTTGATTGTATTATTGAGATTATTGATATTCAAATCATTATATTCATCATTTTCATATTCTTCATCGTCAATTTTAAATATATTCACTTTCATAGAAGGTGTTATTTCAATTTCTAAATAACGGCTATCTTTTTCATATTCTAATTGAATATTTCCATCAAAATTAGGAAAAACTTCAGGTTGATAATCTAAAAGAAATAATATATGACAAACACTATCTACAAACTCATTAGAAAATGTTACTTCTTCATCAAGTTTAAGATTTTTGATTTTATTCAATTTATATAAATTTCTAATTAAGTTTATTGTTTCTTCAATTTTGGTTTGTTTAGAGTTAGCAATTATTTTGTCTAAATCAAGCTTATCATTCATAGCTCTCAAATTCTCCACTAATATATATTTTTTCAAGATTATGACCTTCTCTTAATTCTCTTTCAGTTGCATCACATAAAGAAGTTAAAGTACCACTTCTCGATAATATCAACAAACAATCTGGTCGCATAATCCTATTAGTCATCAAATTTGTATTATGTGAAGTCATTATCATTTGACAATTAGGATATTTACTTTTGAAAAATTTAATGACATTTTCAGCCATTTCATAATGATAAAATGCATCAAATTCATCAATATATATAAAAGATGGTGTTTGTTTAGGTAAAAATAGTTGATTATATAAATATATCAAAGATAATGTACCACTTGAAGCATTCTCACGAAAAGGAACTAATCTTTCATGTTTAAAATATAATTCATTATTACCATCAGGTAATTTTTTCAATTCCAATTTACATTCAACACCCATAATATTTAAAAAATATTCTAAATCTTCTAACTTTTCTGAATCCTCTAAATATTTATAAAATCTATTATTAATGCCTCGCCAGCGATATCTCATAGTATTTTCTGTATCAATCATAATCATTTTTCTAACATATTGAGTTAGTTTTATAAGTGGTGAATCTTTATAAAATGCTACATTATTAGTTAACCATCTCATAAAAGGTAATTGAGTTACATTATCCGTATTATTCTCATTTAATGATTGTTTATATCTTTCAATATTCGCTGTTTCTCCATGAATATATTTTAAATTATCAAAATTAAAATAATTTGCATTGAAGTCACATTTAAAAATACTTATATCATTAATAATTAATTCCTCTTCCAATAACATTTGAGTTGATGACTTATGATAAATATAAATAAGTTCATCTTCATCAAATTGAAAAGCATACGAAAATAATACACTATTTCCGTTAGAATCTGCATTAAGAAATTGCATGTCATCATTAAGACCATTTGATAAAAACAATACAGTTTTAATATCCATTATTGCTTCACCTAAATTAGTTTTTCCAGTAGCATTTCTACCATATATAATCATTTTAGCAAGTACATCATTCGTAATACAATTTTTATTAAATTGATATCTACCAACATTTGTAAAATCTATAGTTAAATCATCCTTAAAATTCTTATAATTTCTTACAGTGAACTTTTTTAGCACAATATACACTTCCTTTCTAATTAAGTATTTATAAAAAAGATACAATAAGCAAAATGAGATGAGGTCTTCAAACCTCATCTCATTTATTAAGATGTTCTCAAATAACTTGGGAAATCGATAGGCACTCAAAATTTATGGGGTGCCT
>JAJQFG010000135.1 GCA_021201315.1 Erysipelotrichaceae bacterium | reverse complement strand
GGCGGAGTTTATTACTCTGCTAGAATCTTCTGGTTTTAACCAGGAGAGGCTTCAATTTTTGAAAATTAGTTATTATAATAATATCGAGGTGGTAGAATGAACGAGAGATTAGAAAATGAAAATTTAACAAAGCTGTTGTTTTCATTAGCTTTACCTTCAATATTAGCACAGTTAGTAACACTTATATATAATATGGTTGATCGTATCTATATTGGACAATTGGCTGATGGCGCATTGGCTATTGCAGGTGTTGGATTATGTGCTTCAATTATTTCTATTATTACAGGAATTTTACAATTGTTTGGTAGAGGAGGTGCACCACTATCATCTATTAAAATGGGTGAACATGATGATGAGGAAGCACAAAAGATTATGGGGAATTCTTTTGTATGTTTAGTTATTTCTTCTATTATAACAATGGTTGTTTTAGAAGTATTTGGTGAAGATATATTAATGTTATTTGGTGCAAGTGAGAATACTTTACCTTATGCTTTAAGTTATTTACGTATTTATAGTTTAGGAACAGTTTTTTGTATGCTTGGTGTGGGTATGAATTTCTTTATTAATACACAGGGTTATGCTAAGTTTGGTATGATTACTTTATTGATAGGTGGCATTATTAATATAATACTTGATCCTATATTTATTTTTGTATTAGATATGAATGTAGCTGGTGCTGCTACAGCAACTGTTATTTCCCAGGCAATATCATGTGTTTGGGTGTTATCTTTTTTATGTAGTAAACGTTCTAATTTAAAATTAAGAAGAAAATATATGAAGTTAGATTTTGGTATTATTAAAAAGATACTAGGACTAGGTTTTTCACCATTCTTTATGAGTTCAACTGAAGGTCTTTTACAAGTGGCGTTTAATAGACAGATGTTATTCTTTGGTGGAGATATTGCGGTAAGTACTATGACGATACTGCATTCTATGCAACAAATTCTCTTTTTACCAATGGAGGGCTTTGCCCAAGGCGCTCAACCTATCTTAAGTTATAATTATGGTGCTAAAAATTATCAACGTGTTAAAGATACAATTTCAGTATCTATTAAAATATGTTTGGCATATAGTGTTATAGGTGTAGTCATTATGGAATTAATGCCTACAACTTTTGTATCATTATTTGCGAAAGATGCAGAACTCATTGAATTATCTAGTCAATTACTAAGAATTTATGTCCTTGGTTTCATTATCATGGGTGCTAACTCTATATATCAACAATCTTATACATCTTTAGGTTTTGGTGCAAGATCATTCTTCTTTGCTTTCTATCGTAAGATTATCTTATTAATACCTTTAATTTATTTGTTACCTAATTTATTACCATATGGTGTTTATGCAGTTATTCTAGCAGAACCTATTTCAGACTTGCTTACAACTATAACCAATACTTTTGCCTTTAGAATTTTCTTGAAAAAACAATTATCAATTGATAAATAGACTAATAATTGATAAGATAATATTAATGGAGGTTAGATTATGAAAAAGGCAGTAATATTTGATATGGATGGTTTGATGATTGATAGTGAACGTACGACTTATAATTGCTATGTAGAAAAATTACATGAATTAGGACATGATGATTTTACAGAAGAATTATATACACAATGTTTAGGTAAAAAGAAACCAGGTATTTGTCAGGTTTTTATTGATCATTATGGTGAAGATTTTCCAATGGTTGAAGTATGGGATGATTGTCATGTGATGTTAGATGATACTTTAAGAAAACATGTGCCTAAGAAAAAAGGATTAGATGAATTATTAAAATATTTAAAAGATAATAATTATAAAACAATAGTTGCTACTTCTAGTGCTAGATCTAGAGTGGATGAGATTTTAGCAAATGCTCAAATTACAGAATATTTTGATGATAGTATTTGTGGTGATGAAGTTACTCATGGTAAGCCTAATCCTGAAATATTTTTAACAGCATGTGAAAAGTTAGGTGTATCTAAAGAAGAAGCAATTGTCTTAGAAGATAGTGAAGCAGGAGTATTAGCTGCTCATAATGGTGATATTGATTGTATTTGTATACCAGATATGAAATATCCAGAAGAGGAATATGCAAAGCTACCAATACATATCTATGATTCATTATTAGATGTTATTGATTATTTAGAGGATGTTTCTAAATGAAACATCTTTTCTTTTAAAGGAGGAAGCTATGAAACCTAAATTACACTTTACACCAGAGAGAAATTGGATGAATGATCCTAATGGTCTTATTTATTTTCAAGGTCAATATCATATCTTTTATCAATATTTTCCTTATACTTGTGAATGGGGAACAATGCATTGGGGACATGCTGTTAGTCAAGATTTAGTTCATTTTGAATATTTACCAATTGCTTTATATCCATCAAAGGATTATGATCGCAATGGTTGTTTTTCTGGAAGTGCTGTAGAATATAATCATAAAATGTATTTATACTATACATCTATTAGATATGCTAAAGAAAATCCAAACTTTGTACATATACAATATAGCGATGATGATTTGATTTCATCACAATCTTTAGTGATATCTGAAGATGGTTATACCTTTGATAATAAAGATCATAAATATAAGGTTGTAGATGTCATTGTCGATCCACAAATTGGTGATATTAGACATGCGAGAGATCCAAAAGTTTGGCTTGGCGATAATGGAAATCTTTATATGATTATTGGATCTAAGGTATTAGGTAATCATAAATATAATGGAGAAGTTTTATTCTATAAGAGTAGTGATGGTTTACATTTTGAATATCAAAATAAATTTGTGGATGAAACCATAGGTGATATGTGGGAATGTCCTGACTTATTTAAACTTGATAATCAATATTATTTAATCTTTTCTCCAGAACATATCAATCTGCCACCAGAACCTAACAGCAATGCTGTCATTATGCCAGTTGATTTTAATGAAGATACATGTACACTTACCAAATTAGATAATTATATGTATTTAGATTATGGCTTAGATTTCTATGCACCCCAAACATTTATTGATGAATATGGAAATCGTATTATGTTTGGTTGGTTAAGAATGCGTATACCTGCAAAAGGTGAAAATTGGTGTGGTTTATTCACATATCCACGTATTTTATCAACTAAGGATAAGCATATTTATCAAAATGTGCATCCTCATATTGAACAATTATTTACAAAAGAAGTAAAAACTATTAATTTTAATCAACCATTTAAAATGCAGGTATCATTAAAAAATAATGAAAGAATCAATTTAGGTGGTTTAAAACTCTATATTCAAGACAATTGTTTATATGCCAATAGAGAAAACGTATCTATTCAACATGATCAAGTATGTAATATTACGTATACACCACCATTAGATCACTTTGATTTAGATATCTATTATGATCAACATATTTTTGAAATCTATATTAATAATGGTTATTATGTATTCTCACAAATCGTTTATGAACTAAATGATGAATTTGAATGTAGTGCAACTTATACAATAAAGGTGGAACAAGATGGACATTAGAACAAGACTTAATATATTAAATCAAGAACAATTAAAACAACAAAATGTACAAGAATACTTGCAAGCAAGAAAAATACATCAGGAAATGTATGATTTAATGGATGTTACCTATAATAAAGAACATGCTCGCATGTTTTCTGATATTATATATTTATCACGATATCAAAACATGAGATTTAATATTTCTAATAGTCATGATGAAAATATATATGGTGAAGTACTTATTTATCCTCAACATGAAGCTGTTCAAAGCAAGTGCGAATATTATAAAATTAATAATTTATTAGAATCACCTGAACAAAAAGATATGTTAGAAGCAATGCTTCATTCCATTTATGGAATGTATAAAATTGTTGGTAGAAATGATCTTAATGCGTTGACAACAGTAGAAAATATTTATACACATGAAAGAACAACATTAACAGATATGAACTTTGGTGCTTTAGATCAAGATAAAAAAATATATATTTATTTGCATATTATTTATTATCATGATATTTATTTTCAAACAGGTTTATGTATGTTTTTTAAAATCAATAAATCAACCACTAAATGGTTAAAACAAAGTAAGAATATTTTTACGAAACCATATGATATTGATCAATTATTATTTGTTGAAAAACATTATCGTAATCGTGGGGATGGTATTCATGAAGAACGTCATGTTGTAGATGAACATTTGTTAGGAAATAAGGAATAGACAAATAATATATATTTATATAAGTAAAGAAACATTAAGAAGAGTAATAAGATAGGAGATTTAAAACGGATTATTATAGTATGATGGGTATGCTCAATCAAATGCAAATGAAACAACCCCATGTTAAAAAATATATGGAAGCTAGAAAAATACATCAGGAACTTTATGATAAAATGAATCTTTCTTTTGATGAAGAGGATTATACAATGTTTACAAACATTGTAAAAGCTTCAAATTGTGGAAATATAGATTTTGATTTTTATGATCCACAACATTCAAAAATATATGGTGAGTTTCTTATATATCCGCAGATATCAGGAATTCAATCAAAAATTGAATATCTACAAGAACATACACGCATAAGAAAAGCTGAAAAATTAAAAATGATAAAAGCCATGATTGATTCTACTCATGGTATGTATGAAGTTGTATATAGAGATGATATGAAAGCAATCACATGTGTAGAGAATGTTTTTACGCATGAGCAAATCAATTTGGTTGATAGAGGATTAGGAGCATTTGGACAACTAGATGATGCATATCTTTATTTGCATGTTGTTCATTATGGTAGAATATACTTTCAAACAGGTTTAATTATATTTTTGAACAAAAATAAGGAAACAGATAAATGGTTAAAACACAACAAAGATATTTTTATGAAACCTTATGATGCTTCACAATTTCTGCTGGTTGAAAAGTATTCAAGAGGTCATAAATTTAAACTTTAATTTCATACAATATTTATCTCATTTGATAGAAACTTAACATACCTCTTTATATAATTATTGTATAAGGAGGTATCTATATGTTCAAAGCTATTAGTGAATTAAACAGAAAACTACAAAACTTGTCACTTATAAGTCTTAAAGAATTATGTATTAAACATGATGTTATCATATCAGATGATAATTTATTAATTATTCTTAAAATTATTCAAGATAATCCTGTTGGTATTATCGATTCTGATTTTCATGAAATATTACTTAAATCCATTAGAATACAAACAAATCATGAAATATCAAAACAGTTTAGAAGTATTGTTGAAGGAGAATATTTGATACAAGAATTAAGTTAAAAAGCCCATAAGGGCTTTTTCTTATGCTTATAAAATGTTATAATATGATGCGTAAGATGCATATTTTGGAAATGGAGTGATAAGATGAAAGAGTTTAGTATTAATAATCGTAGATATTTAGGAAGTAAATATAAACTTATTGATTTTATTCATAAGGTTGTGGATAATCATTGTCAGGATATTACTAGTGTATGTGATTTGTTTGCTGGAACTGGAGTTGTTGGTTATAGTTTTAATAGGGATTATGATATTATTGTGAATGATACTCTAACAACCAACGAGGTAGCTTATTATACTTTTTTTGATGATGAAGAAGTAGATAGAGATAAGTTAATGAATCTTATAGATAATTATAATAATTTAAGTACTAATGAAGATAATTATTACTCTATGAATTTTGCTGATACATATTTAAGTAAAGAAAATATGTCTAAAGTAGGTTATATTAGAGATGATATAGATAGTTTATATGATAATAATTTGATTAACCTTAGAGAAAAAATATTCTTATATGTAGCTTAATATACGCAATTGATAGAATAGCGAATACTGTTGGACACTATGATGCTTATCGTAAAAACGGTGATTTGAACCATCAACTTATTTTATCATTTCCTAATTTAGAAGAAGATTCATATAATAAAAATAATCAAATATATAAAATGGATGCTAATGAATTAGTTAAAAATGTTAAAGCAGATTTAGTATATATTGATCCACCATATAATTCTAGACAGTTTTGTGATGCTTATCATTTCTTGGAAAATGTTGCATTAAATATGAAGCCAGAAGTTAAAGGTGTTGCCAAAAAGATGGATAGAAAGCATCTTAAAAGTGTATATTGTTCATCTAAAGCACCTTTAGCTTATGAAGAACTGATTGAAAATATTGATGCAAAATATATTTTAGTATCTTATAACAATATGGGAAAACAAGGAGATCCTCGTTCAAACGCTAAAATATCTGATAAACAGATATTAGAAATATTGAAGACAAAAGGCGAAGTTAAAATATTTGAAGAAGAATATGGGGCTTATACCACAGGTAAAACAAATTTGGAGAATCATAAAGAAAGATTATTTTTATGTACTGTAGGTAAAAAAGATACATCAAAGAATTTAATAAATACTGATGAATTTATTAAATCACCATTAAATTTTACTGGCGGTAAATATAAAATATTACCTCAATTGGTAAGTAAATTTCCAGAAGGTATAGATGTGTTTTATGATGTTTTTTGTGGAGGTGCTAATGTTGGTATTAATATGAATTGTGATAATGTTATATGTGTGGATATAGATGAACATGTTATATCCTTGCTACAATATCTTAAACAATCAAATTCTTATGATTTAATCAAACATTTAGACCAACTTATAGACCAATATGGATTAAGTGATACGTATCAAAATGGTTATGCTTATTATAAATGTGATAGTAGTCATGGTGTAGGTAAGTATAATAAGGAAGCATATAGTAGACTTAAGAATGATTACAATCTTTCGCCAAGAGATGATTTATTCTTATTGTTGATTATATATGGTTTTAATAATCAAATTCGTTTTAATAATAAAGGTGAGTTTAATCTACCAGTAGGTAAAAGAGATTTTAATGCTAGTTTGCGTAAGAAATTAGCAACTTTCATTGATAAAATGCATGTTCATAATATCAACTTTGTTTGTCAAAATTTTAGAGATATGGATATAGAAGAAATAAGTCAGTATCAATCTTTCTTGTATTTGGATCCACCTTATTATTTAGGGGATGCTGCTTATAATGAAAATGGTGGATGGACATTACAAGATGAAAAAGATTTATTAGAATTTCTTAATCGCTGCGATAATTTAGGCATCAAATTTGCGTTATCTAATGTGATAGAACATAAGGGACAAACACATGAACTGCTTATTAATTGGTGTTTAGATAATTCCTATAATATCAATTATATATCTAAAACATATAGTAATGCTTCTTACCATATTAAAGATAAAACAGCTATTACAAAAGAAGTACTTATAACGAACTATTAAAAAAGGGATCACGTTTGTGATCCTTTAACAATTTCCCACCACTGTGACCGGAGGGAAAAGGGTGGGCTTATTTATTCCAAAGTTCATCAGCTTTGACCTGCCAATTTTTAGCATAATCTTCACATTTATCACATAAATGATCAACAGGTTCAACTGATTCCATATCTGTTGATTTAGCATTTGAATCATATACCATTTTTCTTAATTTTTCAGGATTTTCTAACATTGGACAAGGTCTTAACATGTTATCATTAAATGGTTGACCTTCTTTATATGCCATGAATAATGGATTGCATAATGCTTCTAATAGAGTATTCTTCCTAATGTTACTATCTGAATAATGAATAAATACACAAGGTTCCATATCACCATTAGGATTAATATGGAAATAATAACGTCCGCCAGCAACACATCCACCTACATATTCAGCATCATTTTGGAAGTCCATAGTAAATAAAGCTTTTGTATTTCTATAATCTCTAATTCTATGATAAATCATTTCTCTTTGTGTTGGGTTAGGTAATAAATCTTTTACTGCATCATTGCCTACTGGCATATAATGGAAGAACCAAGCAAATTTTGCTCCAAAATCAATTAATTGATCTATAAATTCTTCACTACTGATAGAATCAGCATTAATACTTGTATAACAACAAGAAACGCCAAATGGCAACTTCTTATCCTTTAATAGTTTCATTGCTTTAATAACTTTTTGATAAGTACCTTTACCGCGTCTTGCATCAGTGACTTCTTCATTACCTTCGATGCTTATGGCAGGTACAAAGTTTTTAACTCTTAACATTTCATCTGCAAACTTTTCATCAATCAAAGTACCATTAGTAAAAGTTAAGAAAACACAATCATTATGTTTCTCACAAATCTTAATCAAATCATCTTTTCTGACCATTGGTTCTCCACCTGTATAAATATACATATAAATACCCAAATCTTTTCCTTGACTAATAATATCATCTATTTCATCAAAACTTAAATTCAATCGATTTCCATATTCACTAGCCCAGCATCCTGTACAATGTAAATTACAAGCACTAGTTGGATCTAATAATATAGTCCAAGGTACATTACATCCATACTGTTCTTTTACTTCGTTACTACGTTTATTCCATTTCATAAGTGAATTGACTAAAAAGTTTTCAAACAACTTATTTCTTACATTTTTATCAATATCTGTATATAAACTCATAACCAATTGATTCCAATTATTATCTGAATCATTTAATTTTTCTTTAACAATTGGTAATTGTGATGCCATTGATCCGTTTACATCTGCTTTTTCTAACCAATCAATAATCTTAGGAATATTATCCTGAGGATTCTTATCTAAATATTTTAAAACTTGTTTCACACCAACTGATGTTGCTTTATCTTTAATACCCATAATTAAATCTCCTTTATCTTTTCCCAGCTAAACTCATTTCTTCCGAAATGACCATAAGCTGCAGTATATTTATATATTGGTTTTTTTAAATCCAATTCATTAATCATATCATTAACTCTAAAACTAAAGTTATTATTAATTATTTTATATATTTCTTCTTCATTTCCTGTATTGAATGTATTTACATAAATAGATAATGGGTCTTCTTGCCCGATTGCATATGATACTTGTATTTCACACTTCTTTGCATATCCATTAGCCACAATATTTTTAGCTACATAACGACAATAATAAGCGCCCGTACGATCAACTTTTGATGGATCCTTACTAGAAAAACATCCACCACCAATGCGCCCCATACCACCATAACTATCACATACTATTTTTCTGCCTGTTGTACCAGAATCTCCAAAACTTCCACCAACTACAAAACTGCCACTTGGATTAATATAGAATTTTGTATTTTCATCTATAAGATTAATAGGAATGACTTGATCGATTACTTCCTTTTTGATTAATTTTTCTAATTCATCAGTAGTCACATGCTCTTTATGCATAGTAGATATTACAATACTATCAATTCTTTTAACTTGATCATTTTCGTATTCAACACCTACTTGTGTTTTGCCATCAGGTCCAAGTAGATCTGATTGATGTTGTAAATCGCCTAATTTTTTTGCTAATTTATTAGCATAATAGATTGGTGCTGGCATATAAGTATCTGTTTCATCAGTCGCATAGCCGAACATAATACCTTGATCACCAGCATATATTGTTTGATTTTTCTCTACAGCATAATTGATTTCCATAGATTGTTTAGAAACTCTTGTAAGAACACGATATTCTTCGTTATAACCAATTTCTTTCATACAACGCTCTGCAATACATTTATAATCTAGTGTAGCAGTTGTATTGGCTTCACCATATATGAAAATTAAATCATCTTTAATAGTTGCCTCTACTGCCATTTTGGCATTTGAATCATAAGTTAATGCTTCATCCAAAATACTATCTGCAATATAATCACAAATCTTATCTGGATGACCTGCGGTCACACTTTCTGATGTAAAAATATAATTTTTCATCATTATTTCCCTCCTACAAATGTATCATAATAATTTACGGAACTATTTTGAAGAAACAAACAAAATCAATTGTTTACGAAATAGACAAAAAACGATATTTGTCCATTAAAAAAAGAGTACAGAGTACTCAGTCATATACGATATTCACTTGGTAAACATCCAAGAACTTCTTTAAATGCTTTTGTAAATTCGCTTGATGTTTTATAACCAACTTGTAATCCAATAGATGCAATACTATCAGAAGTATGTTGTAATAATTTGGCGGCTTGGCGAATACGATATTCTTTCATATAAGTAGCTATAGGCATGCCATAAACAGCTTTAAATGCTTCTTTTAAGGTTGATGTGTTAATAAGGTATTTAGAAGACAGTTCATCAATGGTGTATCTTTTATCTAAATGCTCAGTTATGAAATCATGGATTTCTCTAATTGTTGCAATAATTTCTGAATTATAAAGGGTCGTTTGAGTAGTAAGTGATGGATTTCGGCTTAAATATAAAATTAATTCAATCGTTTTAATCTTAAGATAACTTTTTTGTAAATTCTCTGGAATATGATAAAGTTCATGAATAATATAATCTATATAGCTTCCCGAATTCACTATTATGGAATTATCAGTACGACAATATTGTTTTTTTAATTCTTCATAATCAATAGAAGCATCATTAAGTAGTTCTGGTGGATTTTGTATGATTCTATCAAAATCGATAATAATGGTTAAACCTTGATAAAAGCCTAAAGGAAAATCCATACTAGAGTCACAACATAAAACAGAACTATGAAAAGTGGTATCACCTTCACCCATATATATTGATTGACCACTTTTAAGATTCCATCCCACACGTCCATAATGACAATGATTAATTTCCATAACATTTTTTAAAGATTCATGATGTAAATCAATATGATTACATTCAAAATGATGATATTTTACGTAAATTCCAGGATAAATAACCATGGCATCTGCATATAATGTATTATTAGTCATAAACTATTCTCCTTTAGTGTTTTGATTAAGAGCTATCATTTGTTCAATAGTTTTATGAAGAAAATATGCTTGTGGATTATCAGCCACCGTATAATACATTTCTTTTTCATCTCTTCTACTTGTAATAAGATTACATGATTTCAATATTTTTAGATGATATGAAATAGCAGGACTGCTCATGCCAATCATAGCTGATAGATTAATTAAACATTCCTCACAATGACAAAGAATCCAAAAAATACGAATACGATTAGCATCTCCTAATATTTTTAAAATATCAGCAGCTGATTGAAAAGTTTCAAAATCTGGTGTGTTATTTAATAATTCATCACTAATAGGATGATGATTATGTGGTAAATGTGAAAAATCCATAATAAAAAGTCCTTTCTTATAATACAATTCAATAATTATTTAATTGAATAATAGGTCATTATAAGCATAAAATCAAGAATGAAATAAAAAAATAGCCCAAATAGAAATTATTATAATCCATTTAGAAGAAGCGAATTCAAATAGATTGACGATTAAAAAAATTGAATATATAATAAAATCAACAATTAAATAAATACTTAATTGATAGGAAGGAAGATTTATATTATGAAAAAAAGTTATAAAATTGATGTTGATTGCGCTGCTTGTGCAGATAAAATGGAAGTTGCTGCTAATAAAACAGAAGGAGTAAAAAAAGCAACTGTAAACTTTATGACATTAAAGATGCTTGTTGAATTTGAAGATGGTCAAGATCCAAAAGCAGTTATGAATGAAGTGCGTAATAATTGTAAAAAGGTTGAAAGCGATTGTGAAATCTTTTTGAAATAGGGAACTATAAAGTTCCCATTTATTAAAATCAACAATTAAACAAATACTTAATCGAAAGAAGGGAATTTCAATGAATAAAAAACAAAAAAAGATGCTTATACGTATTATTATTTCAGCTATTCTTCTTGTTGTCTTGCAATGTTTAAGCAGTATTTCAATATTACCTGAAAATGGACCTATTCGTTTTATAACTTATATGATTCCGTATGCAATTATAGGATATGATATTTTACTAAAAGCGTTTAAAGGTATAAGGAATAAACAAGTCTTTGATGAAGCTTTTTTAATGGCTGTTGCCACGATTGGAGCAATTGCACTTGCTATATATTCACAAAGTGGTGATTATACGGAAGCAATAGCTGTTATGCTATTTTATCAGGTAGGAGAGTGGTTTCAATCCTATGCCGTTGGAAAAAGTCGAAAGAATATTTCAGAACTTATGGATATTAGACCAGATTATGCCAATATTGAAATAGATGGAAAACTTGAAAAAGTGGATCCAGATGAAATTGAAATTGATAGTATTATTGTTGTTCAACCAGGGGAAAAAGTACCTTTAGATGGTATTGTTATTGAGGGAACTTCAACTTTAAATACAGCAGCACTTACAGGTGAAAGTTTACCTAGAGATGTTGGTGTTGGTGATGAAATTGTTAGTGGATGTATTAATGAAACAGGTGTGTTAAAGATTCAAACAACCAAGGAATTTTGGGATTCAACAGTATCTAAAATATTAGATTTGGTAGAAAATGCGACAAGTAGAAAATCTAAATCAGAAGATTTTATTACAAAATTTGCTCGTGTATATACACCTGCAGTAGTATATGCTGCCATAGCGCTTGCATTCATTCCACCAATAGTAAATATATTATTTTTATCAAATGAACCACAATGGAATATATGGGTTTATCGTGCTTTAACTTTTTTAGTAGCTAGTTGTCCATGTGCGTTGGTTGTTAGTATACCACTTAGTTTTTTTGCGGGTATAGGTGGTGCAAGTAATGAGGGAGTCTTAGTTAAAGGATCTAATTATTTGGAAATTCTTTCTAAAACAAAGACGGTTGTATTTGATAAAACTGGAACATTAACACAAGGCGTATTTGAGGTTAATGGTATTCATTATAATCGTATTTCTGAAGAACAATTAATCGAATACGCTGCCTTAGCTGAATCAGCTAGTTCACATCCAATTAGTAAAAGTATACAAAAAGCATATGGAAAAGAAATAGATAGAACACGTGTTTCTAATATCAAAGAAATAAGTGGTAATGGAGTTATAGCGATTGTGGATGGACATAGTGTTGCGGTTGGAAATGATAAGTTAATGAATTCTTTAGATATACAATATTATGAATGTCATAGTGTAGGAACTATTATTCATATGGCTATAGATAATCAATATGAAGGGCATATAGTTATTTCCGATATTATTAAACCTCATTCTAAAGAAGCCATTAAGGAACTTAAAAAGAATGGTGTTAAGAAAACAATTATGTTAAGTGGCGATGCTAAAAGTGTGGCAGAATCAGTAGCCAAAGAATTGGCTATTGATGAAGTTTATGCTGAGTTATTACCAGTCGATAAAGTTACAAAAGTAGAAGAGCTATTACAAATGAAGAAGGATAATAATGAAGTATTAGCATTTGTAGGTGATGGAATTAATGATGCACCAGTACTTCGTAGAGCAGATATTGGTATTGCTATGGGGGCTATGGGCAGCGATGCGGCTATAGAAGCAGCTGATATTGTATTGATGGATGATGATCCATTGAAGATTGCTAAGGCTATTAAAATATCTAGAAAATCGTTACGAATTGTTTATCAAAATATTGTATTTTCTATTGTTATAAAACTTTTATGTTTATTATTGGTGGCTGTCGGTTTAGCGAATATGTGGCTAGCTGTGTTTGCTGATGTAGGTGTTATGATTATAGCGGTTCTTAATGCTATTAGAGCTTTGTTTGTGAAGAATTTGTAATTAAAACAAACTTTTTATTAAAATTTTAAATTGTTATTGACTTTTTTTATCAGTTTGTCTATCATATACATATACAAACCGATGAAGTGGAGATAAAAATAGAAGATGTACTTTTAGAGAGTCTGGATGGTGGAAACAGGCAGTGGCAATCTATTAAATGGACCATTGAGGGCAAGGTCAAAGGCGGAAGCTGAGTATTCCTTGACGTAAAAACTTACGTTAGTAGTTAAGAATGTGGTGGCATTCTACAAAGTGTATGCGAAAGCATAAAACAAGGTGGTACCGCGGAGATTATCCGTCCTTGGCAGTTTTATACTGCAAGGACGGTTTTTTGTTTATAGGGAGGAAGAAGATGTATAAGGCAACCATAGAAGAAGTTAAAAAGATTATCAATCAGGGAGATTATGATATTGTTCCTATTTATAAAGAAATTCCTGTTGATCATTTAACACCAACCAATGTATTAAAAAAATTTAAAGCTAAAAATGAAGATTGTTATCTGTTAGAAAGTGTTGATCAACAAAAACGATGGAGCCGTTATTCTTTCTTGGGTTATAAACCACTTTTGCATATTGCTTGTTATGATAATATAATGGAAGTAGATGGAAAAACGTTAGCAATTGAACATCCACATGATTATATTAGAGAACTATTATCTCATTATAGAAGTCCACGAATTCAAACACTTCCTACTTTAACAGGTGGATTGGTTGGATATTTTGGATACGAATATTTTCACTATAATGAGCCAACACTTAAAACTAATGAAGAAAACAAAGAACATATACCAGATGTTTATTTAATGTTATTTGATACAATGATATGTTTTGATCATTTAGAGAAAAAGATTAAACTTATTACAAATATTAAAACCAATAATATTGAAGAGGAATATCAATTAGGATTAAAAAGATTAGATAATTTAGAAACAATTATACAAGCAAAACAAGAATCAGAAATAGAAAATTTGCATATATTAGAAGACTTCAATACGCGATTATCCAAAAATCGTTATTGTGAAATGGTAGAAATAGCTAAGAAACATATCTATGAAGGTGATATATTTCAAATAGTATTAGCTAATCAATTTAAAGCAAGAGCTACTGGTAGCTTACTTAAAACATATGAAGTATTAAGAAAAATCAATCCTTCACCCTATATGTTTTACATATCCACTAAAGATGTAGAAGTTGTAGGAGCATCACCTGAAACATTGGTTAAATTAGAAGATCATCGTTTATATACTTATCCTTTAGCAGGTACTAGACCTAGAGGTAAAGATGATGAGGAAGATAAATTATTAATCAAAGATTTATTAAGTGATGAAAAAGAATTGTCAGAACACAATATGTTAGTAGACCTAGGTAGAAATGATATTGGTAAGATAAGTGAATTTAACAGTGTTAAAGTTGAAAACTATATGGATATATTGAAGTTCTCACATGTTATGCATATTGGTTCTACTGTTAGTGGAAAGATAAGGAAGGATTGTGATGCCTTGTCAGCTATCGATTCCTTGCTTCCAGCTGGTACACTATCTGGTGCACCAAAGATTAAAGCAAGTGAACTTATATATTCTTTAGAACAACATAAGCGTTATTTATATGGCGGAGCTATTGGGTATATTGATTTTACTGGTCAATTAGATACATGTATTGCAATACGTTTTGCTTATAAAGCACGAGATATTGTTTATGTTGGTAGTGGCGCAGGTATTGTTGCAGATAGTGTACCTGAAAAAGAATTCCAGGAGTGTTGTAATAAGGCAGCAGCTATTTTGAAAGCTTTAGCGGAGGGATAATGATATGATTTTATTAATAGATAATTATGATAGTTTTTCTTATAATTTATATCAATTAGTAGGAGCTGTTAATCCCAATATTAAAGTTGTAAGAAATGATAAAATAACTGTAGAAGAAGTTAAAAGCTTAAATCCAGAAGCAATTATTTTATCACCTGGTCCAGGTAAACCAAGTGATGCAGGTAATATGGAAGATATTATTGAAGCATTTTATAAAGTTAAACCAATTTTAGGTATATGCTTAGGGCATCAGGCTATATGTGAGGTATTTGGAGCAAGGATTACTTATGCTAAACAATTAATGCATGGAAAGGTATCGGAAATCGAATTAACAGATGATCCATTATTTAAAGGAATTGATAAACGAATAAGTGTTGCTAGATATCATTCTTTAGTAGCGGTTGATTTACCTGAATGTTTAGAAGTGATTGCGAAAACGGATGATAATGAGGTAATGGCAGTCAAACACAAGGATTATCCAGTATATGGTTTACAATTTCATCCAGAGTCAGTATTGACCAAGGATGGATTAAGAATAATGAAGAACTTTTTAGGAGGAGAAAAAATGATTAAGGAAGCAATTCAATTATTAGTAAAGAATCAAGATTTAACAAGAGAACAAGCGTATCAATGTATGGATGAAATTATGAGTGGGGAAACATCTCAAATCTTAACATCATCTTACTTGACAGCATTATCAATGAAAGGTGAAACAATTGAAGAAATCACTGGTAGTGCTAAAAGTATGAGAGAACATGGGGTTAAGTTACTTAATGATGAAGAAGTATTAGAAATTGTTGGTACTGGTGGCGATGGAGCTCATTCATTTAATATTTCTACAACATCATCTTTGGTTATTGCAGCGGCTGGTGTTAAGGTTGCAAAACATGGTAATCGTGCAGCAAGTTCATTAAGTGGTGCTGCTGATGTATTAGAGGCTTTAGGCGTTAATATTGATATTTCACCTGCTAAGAGTACACAAATACTAAACGATATCAATATTTGTTTCTTATTTGCCCAAAAATATCATACAGCTATGCGTTTTGTTGCGCCTGTAAGAAAAGAATTAGGTATTAGAACAGTCTTTAATATTTTAGGCCCACTTACAAATCCAGCAGGGGCAACTATGCAGGTTATGGGTGTTTATAGTGAAGATATGGTTGAACCATTAGCGCGCGTTTTAAGCTTATTAGGTGTTAAACGTGCTATGGTTGTTTATGGAAAAGATTGTTTAGATGAAATTACATCTTCTTCTGATACTTTTGTATGTGAAATCAATAATGGTGATTTTAAATCTTATACCATTACTCCAGAAGAATTTGGTTTTACAAGATGCACAAAAGATGATTTATTAGGTGGTACACCTCAAGAAAATGTGCAAATTACTTTATCTATCTTAAAAGGTGAGAAAGGTCCTAAGAGAGATACTGTATTAATGAATGCAGGTGCTGGTATTTATATTGGAGGTAAAGCTGATAGCTTAGCTGAAGGTATTGAAAAAGCTGCACAAATAATTGATGATGGCTTAGCTTTAGAAAAATTAGATGCTTTTGTGAAAGCGAGCAATGCTTAATGATTTTAGATAAAATCGTTGATAAAACTTTAACAAGAGTCGAACAAAGTAAAGAAAAAGTATCTTTAGAAGAATTAAAATCACAATTACCAAAGATAACTTATGATTATCCATTTGAAAAAGCGTTAAGAAAAGAAGGTATGTCTTTTATTATGGAAGTGAAAAAGGCATCTCCTTCTAAAGGTTTAATCGCTCCTGATTTTCCTTATATAGAAATTGCTAAAGATTATGAAAAAATAGGAGCAAGTGCTATTTCCATATTAACAGAACCAGATTTCTTTCAAGGTAGTATTCAATATTTAAAAGAAATAAGACAAAATGTTTCAATTCCACTACTTAGAAAAGACTTTACAATCGATGAATATATGATTTATGAAGCGAAAGTTTATGGAGCCAATGCAATACTTCTTATTTGTGCTATTTTAGATGATCAACAATTAACCAATTATTTAAAACTTGCTCATGATTTAGGATTAAGTGCTATTGTAGAAACCCATGATGAGGAAGAAATGCATAGAGCATTAAAATCAGGGGCAAGAATTATTGGTGTGAATAATCGTAATTTAAAAGATTTTACTGTTGATTTTCATAATAGTATACGTTTAAGAAATATGGTTGATGATGATATAGTCTTTGTTTCTGAAAGTGGTATTAAGACATATGAGGATATTCATGCATTAGAAGAAAATAATGTGACTGCTGTATTGATTGGCGAAACATTAATGCGAGCATCTGATAAACAAGCGATGTTTGATAAATTAAGAGGTTATCATGAAAGTTAAGATTTGTGGGTTATTTAGAGAAGAAGATATTGATTATGTCAATGAAATTAAACCAGATTATATGGGTTTTGTATTTGCGAAAAGTAGAAGGCAAGTAACTTTGGAAAAGGCACAATTATTAAAGAATAAACTTATTAAGGATATACCATCTGTAGGTGTCTTTGTGAATGAAGATATTGAATTTATTGTTCATTTAGTCAATTTAAATATTATTGATTATGTGCAATTACATGGACAAGAAGATGATAACTATATTCAATCATTAAAAGATAAAATTCATGTTCCTATTATTAAAGCAATGAATATATCTAATTATAGACAATGTGATGTTGATTATTATTTGATGGATTCACCAGTTGCTGGTAGTGGAAAAACATTTGATTGGAATTTACTTCCAAAAATGGATAAACCTTACTTTTTAGCAGGTGGTATTAATTTAGATAATTTAGATGAAGCATTGAAACAAGATTGTTTTGGTATTGATTTAAGTAGTGGTGTAGAAACCAATGGATATAAAGATAAAGAAAAGATAAAAGAAGTTGTAAGGAGGGTACATAATGGGTGTAGGTAGATATGGACAGCATGGTGGTCAATATATTCCTGAAACATTAATGAGTGAAATTCATAAAGTAGAAGAAGCTTACGAGTTTTATAAACATGATGAAGCATTTCAAGCTGAATTAAATAAGTTATTAGTAGAATATGCAGGTAGACCATCTTTATTATATTATGCGAAAAAGATGACTGAAGACTTAGGTGGAGCTAAGGTTTATTTAAAGAGAGAAGATTTGAATCATACAGGATCTCATAAGATTAATAATGTTTTGGGTCAATGTTTGATGGCTAAAAAGATGGGTAAAACTAGAGCTATAGCGGAAACTGGTGCTGGTCAACATGGTGTCGCAACGGCAACAGCTGCAGCCTTATTAGACTTAGAATGCGAAATCTTTATGGGTAAAGAAGATACTGATAGACAATCATTGAATGTTTATCGTATGGAATTATTAGGAGCTAAAGTTCATCCTGTCACAACTGGTTCTATGACTTTAAAGGATGCAGTTAATGAATGTATGCGTGAATGGACAAAGCGTGTAGATGATACTTTATATGTTTTAGGTTCTGTTATGGGACCACATCCATTCCCTATGATGGTTAGAGATTTTCAAAGTGTTATTTCTAAAGAAGCTAAGGAACAGATTCTAGCTGCTGAAGGAAAATTACCAACAGCTGTTATGGCTTGTGTTGGTGGTGGAAGTAATGCCATGGGTATGTTCTATAATTTTATTAATGATAAAGATGTACAATTGATAGGTTGTGAAGCTGCAGGTAAAGGTGTTGATACAGCTTTAACAGCTGCAACTATGAATACAGGTACACTAGGTGTATTCCATGGTATGAAATCATATTTCTGTCAAGACGAATATGGACAAATTGCTCCAGTTTATTCAATCTCTGCTGGTTTAGACTATCCTGGAGTTGGTCCTGAACATGCTTATCTACATGATATTGGCAGAGCTCAATATGTACCTGTTACTGATGATGAAGCTGTTTCAGCTTTTGAATATTTAGCTAGAGTAGAAGGTATTATTTGTGCTATTGAAAGTGCGCATGCTGTTGCCTATGCGAGAAAGATTATTCCAACAATGTCTAAAGATGATATTGTGATTATTTGTTTATCTGGTCGTGGAGACAAAGATGTAGCAGCTATTGCTAAGTATAGGGGGATTGAAATCAATGAATAGAATACAAAAAGCCTTTGAAAACAAAAAAGCCTTTATTGCTTTTCTAACTGCAGGCGATCCTATCAAAGAAAAAACAATAGAATATATATTTGAATTAGAAAAAGCTGGTGCATCTCTCATTGAAATTGGTATTCCTTTTAGTGATCCAATCGCTGAAGGGCCTGTTATTCAAGAAGCCAACATTCGTGCTTTAAAACATCATATGACAACTGATGGTGTCTTTGAAATCGTAAAAGCTGTCAGAGAAAAATCTGATATACCTTTATGTTTGATGGCATATCTTAATCCAGTTTTTCATTATGGCTATGATCGTTTCTTTAAAAATTGTCAAGAAGTTGGTGTAGATGGCATTATCATTCCTGATTGTCCTTATGAAGAATCTGGTGAAGTGAAAGAAGTCGCTAAAAATTATGATGTGAAAGTCATTTCCATGATTGCTCCAACATCTAAGGAAAGAATAAAAATGATTGCTAAAGAAGCTGAAGGATTCATCTATCTTGTATCATCATTAGGTGTCACTGGTATGAGAGATGAAATCCATACCGATTTATCTACAATCATTAAAGATATCAAAGAAGTAACGGATGTACCAGTAGCTATTGGATTTGGTATTCACTCACCAAAACAAGTTCAGGAAATGAATCAATATGCTGATGGTACCATTGTAGGTAGTGCTATTGTTAGAATCATTGCTGAACATGGCGAAAATGCACGTCAAGCATTATATGATTATGTCAAAGATATGACACAGTTTAATTAAGCAGAACAACTAGCTCATAAAAGTAGACGTAATAAAAGAATAATAAAAACTATATTAATTACAGTTGCTGTTGTTGTGTTGACTTGTTTTATCTTCAATTTTGCAGGTATTATTTCATATAAATATGTGGATAATACAGGTGAACTAACGACCGTTGATTTAACTTGTACTTTGAATGATGAAGAATACTATTTTAGTGTGACTTATGATGAACAATATAGTGATGCTGATATCTTAATTGCTCAAATTGAAGATTATTTTACGGATCGTGGTGGAGAAGTTATTATTTCTGAGTGATTCTCGTTTTATGTCGTTTCATTTATTATTGTTTTAAGATATGATAAGAATGGATGGAGGATATATTATGATTGATCAACAAAAGATAGGATGTTTTTTAAAACAACTACGTCAAGAAAAAGGAATCACACAACAGCAATTGGCTCAACAGCTTAATGTATCTAATCGAACTGTTTCACGTTGGGAAACAGGTGTGAATATGCCTGATTTAAGTATTCTCATGGAATTATCAGAATTTTATCATATCGATATTATAGAAATACTCAATGGTGAAAGAAATGATATGGATATAAAAGAAGAAACATCATTAAAAACTATAATTGAATATCAAATGGCAGAAAAAGAAAATCTTAAAAACAAGATGATTCATATATCGCTTGTTATTATAGTTATATTTATAATAAGCATCTTAATACAAAATATCAGTGGATTAGGTATTTTTATAAGTGAATCATATTTAAGAATTTTATATTTTATCTCAGGCATGTTATTAGGAGCGCTTGTTATAAATTGTATTTATCTGATAATTTTATGGTGGAATAGCAGAAAGCATATTTAGCCTCTTTAGAGGCTTTTTTATATCTTTTAAAACTTAAATTAAAGTATAATGAACAAGAGGTGATATGATGAATATAAGAGTTATGACAATTGATGATTATCAAGCTGTTTATGATTTGTGGTTATCATGTAAAGGTATGGGATTAAATAATATTGATGATACAAAAGATGGAATTGATAGATTTCTTAAAAGAAATCCTGATACTTGTTTTGTGGGAGAAATTGATCATAAAATAGTAGGTGTTATTATGGCAGGTCATGATGGTAGAAGAGGGTATATTTATCATACAGCTGTATCTGAAAAATATCACAATCATGGAATAGCAAGTCAACTTGTTGATAAAGTTATCAATGCTTTATATGAAATAGGTATTTCAAAAGTAGCATTAGTGGTTTTTGAAAGAAATGAAGCAGGTAATGCATTTTGGGAGAAACAAGGTTTTAGTGTAAGAAATGATTTGATTTATCGTAATAAATCACTTGTAGAGATAGAAAGAATGGATACATAAAACATGAATTATATAAACTTGTAAAAGATAACAAATTCGTTTATGATATTATGAAGAAAGATAGGAGGCTTATATGATAAAAGCAGTATTTATAGATTATACAGGTACAATGACTCAAGAAGAAAATCATTATGCTATAGAAATGGCTAAACAAGCAACAGAAAATAGTAATATATCCAGTATTAAGGAAGCTATTCAATTATGGTGGGGATTGGTCATAAAAGCAGAAACAGAAAGTTATTTGGATACATTTTTAACGGAAGATGAAATTATTACACAATCATTTCATTATTTAGAAGAAAACTATGATTTAAAAATGGATGTCGAAGAATTTAGAGCTTTAGATCATCAATATTGGTCAAAATCACCGATTTTTGATGATGTCAAAGAATTCTTTGATCAATGTCCATTACCTATCTATATTATTACAAATAATGGTAAAGAGTATGTCAATATCTTCTTAGAAGATCATGACTTACATCCTCAAGGTATTATTTGTGGGGATATGGTAAGGGCTTATAAACCACATAAAGAAATATTTGAAAAAGCTTTAGAGGTTAGTCAATGTAATGCTAATGAAGTTATTCATATTGGTGATTCCGAAAGTTCTGATGTTAAAGGGGCATTATCTGTTGGTATTCAACCAATCTTATTAGATAGAACAAATACGAGAAATAGTGATGAATATAAAGTATGTACATCATTATATGAAGTATTGGAGCTATTAAAATGAAAAAAGTAGCATTTGTCGCTTGTTCTAATGGACAAACTGATAAGGATGTAGAAATAATTATAGCACTTAAAAAACTATTATATTCTATGAATATTGAAGTTGTTGAAAGTCCTTGCTTATATGGTTATGCTTCAGGAAAAGATAAAGCAGATGCATTAAATTATTTCTATGAAGATAATAGTATAGATGCTATCTTTGATTTATCTGGTGGAGACTTAGCAAATACTATTTTGCCTTACCTTGATTATGATTTAATAGTAAAAAATAATAAGCCATTCTTTGGATATAGTGATCTCACAACAGTTATTAATGCCATTTATGCTCAAACTAGTAATACTTCTATATTATTTCAAATAAAGAATCTTGTGAAAGATGATACAGGAAAACAAATCGAAAGATTTAAAAAATATCTTCAAGGACAAAATGATTTGTTTGATGTTAAGTGGAATACTTTACAAGGACATGGAACGATAAACAATCAAACTATTGTTGGTGGAAATACACGATGTTTTCTAAAACTTGCAGGAACAAAGTACATGCCTGATTTACATAATAAGTTATTATTTTTAGAAGCAATGAATGGAGAAGTAACACAAATATCTACTTATTTAGCACAACTTGATCAAATCGGAGCCTTTCAACAGGTGAATGGAATATTGCTTGGAACATTTACACAAATGGAAAAGCAACAATTAAAACCAACAGTTTATGAATTATTACAACAATATATTAATAAAGATATGTTTGTAGCTAAAACCAATGAAGTTGGTCATAGTAAAACATCAAAGGCATTGCGTATTGGCTAGATCTTTTGTTTATATGTCATTATTGATATATGCCATTAACTCTGATATGCTAAGTTGCAAGAGGTGAGGCTATGGTTAGACCAGTGAAATGTCGACGAATATGTTATTTCCCTGAAACACTTGAATTTATACCTAAAGGTGAATTTGCAAATGATCCTATTATTCTTACTATTGATGAATATGAAACTATTAGGTTGATAGATAAAGAAGGATTATCACAGGAAGAATGTGGATTACAATTAGGTGTAGGCAGAACAACAGTTCAAAAAATATATGACAATGCTAGAAAGAAAATTGCAGATGCTTTGGTATTAGGATTGCCTCTAAAAATTGAAGGAGGACAGTTTCATTTATGTAATGGAAACCCTAGATACTGTTATAAAAATGACTGTCAGATGAAACAAATTTTAACAGATTTTGAAAGAGATAAAGGAGAAGATGTCATGAGAGTTGCAGTAACTTATGAAGATGGAATGGTTTTTCAACATTTTGGACGTACAGCATTTTTTAAAGTGTATGATATTGAAAATGGTGAAATTATAAGTAGTGAAGTTGTTGACAATAATGGGATTGGACATGGAGCATTGGTTGGGATTTTAACAGCTATGAATGTTGATGCGCTTATTTGTGGCGGTATTGGCCCTGGAGCTCAAAATGCGATGGCTAGTTCAGGTATTGAATTATTCCCTGGTGTTAGTGGAAACGCAGATGATGTTGTAAAAGATTTTGCAGCAGGCCATTTAGCATATGATCCAGATGCACAGTGTGATCATCATGACCATCATGGTGGTGGATGTGAACATCATTGTCATTA
This sequence comes from Erysipelotrichaceae bacterium, assembly GCA_021201315.1. GTDB lineage: Bacteria > Bacillota_I > Bacilli_A > Erysipelotrichales > Coprobacillaceae > JAJQDJ01. Next base: position 31,849 of record JAJQFG010000135.1, on the reverse strand, counting down.
GACAAAAGCAAAAGAATCGCTTATTGCGATTCTTTTTTCTTGCCTTTTTTGGTTTTCTTTAAACCTTGAATACTTCCCTCAATATAGAACGGATCAAATTTAACTCCTGTTCTATGAGACTTCTTTTTCTTTTGCTTTTCTTTTGATTCCTCTTCCATCATTTTCCCTCTAATTAATGAATTGCGTTTCAGTTGTTTCATTAGTTACATTAAGTCGATTAAAGATAACAACAAATGTTGTTTTGCTATATCGACTTGTTGCCAAAATTTGACCACCGTGCATCTGCACGATATTTTTAGCTATGGCTAAACCCAAACCAGTTCCTCCAGTAGATGAAGAACGTGAAGAATCCGTCCTATAAAATTTATCAAATATATATGGAAGGTCTTCTTCATCAATAGTTTGACCATAGTTAATAATTTTAATCGTTATATTTTGATCATCGTTCATAACTTCTATTTCGATATCACTATCATCATCCCCATATTTAATAGCATTCGAAATCAAATTATCAAAAACCCTAGCTATTAATTGACCATCTCCATTAATATATAAATGTGTATGGCTCATTGTCACAATAGGATTTAAGTGATGTTCCTGAAAAGATGGATAAAATTCATCAATAATCTGCATCATCAATTCTGAGATATTAATAATAGTTTTATTCAATTTAATATCTGCCTGATTCAGACTTGTAAATTCAAATAAATCATCCATCATAGCTTGCAATCTTTTAGATTTCTCATAAGCAACCGAAGAATATTTTTGAATCTCTTCTTTTGTTAAATCTTCCTTGTTTTTGATTAATTCCAAATAACCTACAATAGTTGTTAATGGTGTACGTAAATCATGAGCAACATTAGTAATCAAATCATTCTTTTGCTTTTCGGCATTTCTTTCAGCATCCAAAGCCAATCTTTCATTCTCTTTAAGAATAATACTTTCTTTCTCTTTTTGCTCTAAAGTATTAGCTAAAGCTATAATATTAGCCGCTAACATACCTAATTCATCATCATAATCAATTGATATATCAACACTATAATCACCTTGCGTAACTTGTTGAATTTTATTGCTTAATACACTTATATAGTTCAATGTAATATCCATTAAATCAAAGAAAATATTTAAAAACAAGATTAATGAAATAATAAAATTAATAAAATAGATTATCTCTGTTGGCATCCCAAACAAATCAAAACAATTAACTATAATATTTAAAGCACTATAACAAATAAATGTTAAAACATAAGCTAATATCAAATTAATCAATAAACGCCAACGAAAACTACTCATAAAAAGTCTTCTAATACGATGTAAAATTCTTAGAATGATATTTGAAATATTTTGAAGAATTATCATAAATCAAACTTATAACCATTACCCCAAGCTGTTTTAATATGCTGTGGACGTCTAGGCTGCCTTTCAATTTTTTCTCTTAATTTTCTAATGTGAACCATCACTGTATTAGCTGGATTATTGGATTTTTCATGCCATACACTTTCAAAAATATCTTCTATAGAAAATACTGTTCCAGGTTGACTTGCAAGTAATATGAGTATTTCATATTCAATTCTTGTAAGCGAGACTTGTTTACCATCAACAGTTACTGATTTCTTTTTTGTATCAATAATTAAATCAGTAGCTACGATAATATGCGATTGATCTTCAATAGGTTTATTAAAAATTTGTGCTCTTCTAAGCTGTGCCTTTACTCTTGCAACTAATTCCATAGCATTAAATGGTTTTGTAATATAATCATCAGCACCAGTCAATAAACCATCAATTTTATCATTATCTGCAGTTTTAGCAGATACTAAAATAACAGGAATATTATATTTTTCTCTAATAAGCTTTAAAGCTTCAATACCATCAATACCAGGCATCATCACATCTAATAAAACCAAATCAATATTAAAATGATTTATATCATCAATTAAAGTAGTAGCATCATATCTCTTTTCTACAGTATAACCTTCCTGTATTAAATAAATTTCTATTAAATCTGTTATCTCTTGTTCATCATCCACTACAAGAATATGAGGTGTTGTTGTCATATTTATCATCTCCAATATCTATTATAAAGAAATTCTCAAAAACAACAAGTAAATTATGAAAGAAAGTGATTGCCATGTAAAATGTTTTTTGCTAGAATAGTAAAGGGCACCCACTAGAATTCAGTGAAGTGTATTTTTTATTTATTTGAAAGGAGAAAGATAAAATGACTAAGTATATATTTGTAACTGGTGGAGTTGTATCTGGTTTAGGTAAAGGTTTAACAGCAGCATCACTAGGTAGAATATTAAAACAAAGAGGACTAAAAGTCTTTATGCAAAAATTAGATCCTTATATTAATGTTGATCCAGGAACAATGTCACCATTCCAACATGGTGAAGTCTTTGTAACGGCAGATGGGGCTGAAACAGACTTGGATTTGGGACATTATGAAAGATTTATTGATGAAGAATTAAACAAAGATTGTTCTGTAACAACTGGTAGAATATATAGTAATGTTATATCAAAAGAAAGACGTGGCGATTATTTAGGGGCAACGGTACAAGTAGTACCACATATTACTAATGAAATTAAGGCACGTATTTATGCAGCTGCTAAAAGCAGTAATGCAGATATTATGATAACAGAAATTGGAGGGACTGTTGGGGATATTGAAAGTTTACCTTTTATTGAAGCTATTAGACAGGTGCGTATTGAAAAAGGTTATGAAAATACATTCTATATTCATACGACATTACTTCCTTATATTGGCGCAAGTAAAGAGGTTAAAACAAAACCAACACAACATAGTGTTAAAGAATTAAGAGGTTATGGTATACAACCTGATATGATTGTTTGCCGTAGTGAAAAACATATAGGAGAAGAACTTAAACAAAAGATTTCAATGTTTTGTAATGTGCCTACTGAATGTGTTATTTCTAATTATAATGTTAATGTTCTCTATGAATTATCTATTATGCTACATAAGCAACATATGGATGATTTGGTATTAAAACATTTACATTTAGAAGCACCTGAGGCTGATATGAAAGAATGGGAAGCATTAGTAGAAAGAGTGACACATCTAGATAAAGAGTTAACAATTAAAATGGTTGGTAAATATGTACAATTACCTGATGCTTATTTATCTGTTAATGAGGCATTAAAACATGCGGGGTATTATGAAAATAGTGTTGTTAATATTGAATGGATTAATGCTGAAGATGTTACTACAGAAACTGCAGATGAGTTATTAAAAGATGCCGATGGCATTTTGGTTCCCGGTGGTTTTGGTGAAAGAGGTATTGAGGGTATGATTAATGCTGCTCAATATGCTAGAGTTAATAAGGTTCCATATTTAGGTATTTGTTTAGGGATGCAAATTGCCTCTATTGAATTTGCAAGAAATGTTTGTCATTTAGAGGATGTTAATTCTATTGAATTTGACCAATTCTGTAAAACACCTATTATTCATTTAATGAGTGATCAAAACTTAGAAGATATGGGTGGTACACAAAGATTAGGTAACTATGAATGTGAACTAAAACCAAATACTAAAGCTCATGCACTCTATAATACAGATTTAATCTTACAAAGACATCGACATCGATATGAATTCAATAATAAATATCGTGATTTATTCGAAGAAAATGGCATGATTGTATCAGGCAGAAATCCTGAAAGAGATTTAGTAGAAATCATTGAACTTAAAGATCATCCATATTATGTAGCTTCACAATTTCATCCAGAATTTAAATCTCGACCAAATCGTAGTGAACCATTATTCCAAGGTTTAATTAGTGCAGCTTTTAAAAGAAAATACGAGAAATAAATGTCATTATATAATGGCATTTTTTCATTATCGATGATAGAATTATATCAAGATTAAAGAAATAACATTGTTTAGTTTATATAAGATGATAAACTAAATATAGGAAGGTGGAAAAATGAGAAAAATAGTATTTTTAGATGTTGATGGAACATTGATTAATTATGAGGCAGAATTACCTGAATCTGCTGCTAAAGCGGTTGATGAAGCAAGAGCGAATGGACATAAGGTATATATTTGTACTGGTTGTTCTAAAGCAGAGATAGAACAAAGAAATTTATGCGATTTAGATGGTATGATTGGTGGTAATGGTGCTTATGTTGAAGATAATGGACATGTTGTTATGCATCAAGGTTTGACTAAAGAAGAAGTAAAACATATTGTTGATTGGTGTAATGAGAGACATTTAGGTTTTTATTTAGAAGCTAATAGTGGTATGTATTGTAATGATTATATGTTGGAACAAGGTATTCCTACAATGATTAAATATAGTCAAGGTAAAGGTGCAGATTTAGAAAAGGCTACAGAATCTGCTAAAAGTTTTATAAATAGTTTTATTCATTTAACAGGAGAAGATCTATATAGAGATGATGTTAATAAGATCAGTTTTATTTTAAGTGACTATCAGGATCATTTAGATTCTAAAGCTGAATTTCCTGCATTAGAAGCTAATACTTGGGGTGGTAAAGGAGAATTGGCATTGTTTGGTGATTTAGGACCTACAGGTATTACAAAGAAACATGCAATTGAAGTATTATTGGATTACTTGGGTGCGGATCAAAAAGATACAATTTCATTTGGCGATGCTAAGATTGATTTATCAATGTTTGAATTATGTGCTTATAATGTTGCTATGGGTAATGGTGGACCAGAAATCAAGGAAGCAGCTGATTATATTACAACAGATGTTGATGATGATGGATTATATAATGCATTTAAACATATTGGATTAATTTAGGAGATAAATAATGAGTATAAAAGTTATAATGATGGATGTGGATGGTACACTTACCAATTCACAAAAGAAAATTTCACCAAAAACAAAAGAAGCTTTGTTGAAAGCTCAAAAAGCAGGAGCTATATTAATATTAGCCTCAGGCAGACCTACTTCAGGTTTAAGAGATTTTGAACAAGAATTACAAATGGATAAAAATCATGGCTTATTGGTTTGTTATAATGGTTCTAAAGTGGTTGATTGTGAAACAAATGAGGTGTTATTTAATCAAGCTATGAGTGTATCTGAAGGTAAAGCTGTCTTAGAACATATGAAAAAATTTGATAGAGTACGTCCTATGATTGATAAAGGTGAATATATGTATGTTAATAACGTCTATGATAATATGATTACATTAAACGGCAAACCTTTCAATGTTATGGAATATGAATCACGTGGTGGAAAATACAAATTATGTGAAGTTGATGATTTAGCTGAATTTTTAGATTATGAAATTAATAAAATTCTTACTTTCGGTGATCCAGAATATCTACAAGATAATTACAAAGAAATGATGGCACCATTTGACGGTAAATTAAGTTGTATGTTTACAGGACCTTTCTACTTTGAATTTACAGCTATGGGTATTGATAAAGCCAAAGCATTAGATGCCGTGTTAAAACCTTTAGGATATATACAAGACGAAATGATTGCTTTTGGTGATGGACAAAACGATGCATCTATGGTTAATTATGCTGGCATTGGTGTAGCCATGGCTAATGCTGTTGACGAATTAAAAGCTATAGCACAAGATGTAACATTATCAAATGATGAAGATGGTATTGCTGAATCTTTATATAAATATATGCCAGAAATAAAAAAGTTTGTTTGTAACACAATAAATTAGTATAATGTTCATAGGAGGAATTCTTATGAACATTTTTAATAAACTTAATCTTATGAATTTAACTGAATCAGAGGAAACATTAGTATCTTATATCAAAAATCATACTGAAGATTTTATAGAAAAAAGTGCATCGGAAATTGCATCTTCATGTTTTGTATCCGTTTCAACAATATATCGTTTATGTAAGAAATTAGATATATCAGGTTTATCAGAACTTAAAGTATTGGTATCATCTAATAAAGATAATTATATGAAAGAATCAGATAATTTAAACTATAATTATCCTGTAGATAAAAATGCCACCCAATACCAAATAACCCATCAATTACAAACAGTCTATGATCAAACAATTACATCTACTATAAATCTACTAGATTTAGAAGAATTACGTCTTTCAGTATCTAAACTCAAAAAAGCCAAAATGATAGATGTTTATACTTCTGCAGGAAACATTTATTTTGCTGAGAATTTCAAATTTCAAATGCAGGAAATAGGTGTTTATGTTAATGTGCCTGTTGATGAATATTTACAGCGTTTATCAGTCTCAATTAGTGATCATACGCATTGTGCTATAGTGATATCTTTTGGAGGCAGAGGAATGCTTGTTAAAGATTTAGTGATGCATTTAAAGAAAAATAAAACGCCTATTATCTTAATTACTTCTACAGATAATGATAAAATCATACCTTATGCTACTCATATTCTCTACATGTCATCTTATGAAGATCACTATAATAAAATATCATCCTTCGCAACTCGTTTATCTATATTATATATTCTAGATTGTCTATATACATGTTATTTTAAACTTGATTATGATCAAAATATTAGTAATAAACTTAATTATTATGAAAAAATGGCAGATATGAAAAAATAAAAAAAGCTGGAATAATCCAGCAATATTATGCATTATATTGAGCTAATGCTTCATCTAAAACTTTCTTGGCATTGAATTGTACAAAATCATCATCACTAATTAAAATAACAGGGGTACCAGGATTAGCTAAATCTTCAAATTTAGTAAGTGAACTTCTAAGTTGTGGAGTCACTAAAATAATATCAGCAGTTTGTGCAGAATATTCAACAGCAGTTTCTGCAGCAGCCCAAACAATAACTTCTTCAATACCTTTCTTTTCTGCTTCATCTTTTAATGCAGCAGCGAACATATTAGAAGTAACACCAGCTTTACAACATAATAAAATCTTCATAAAATGTAATCTCCTTTCATATTTATTTATATTGTAACATAAACTTAGAGAGATTGGCTTAAAAAATGAATATTTTAAAAAAATTATTTATTTTTCATAAAATTATACACACTTATTTTAATAAGTGTGTATAATTGCTTTGTAAGGAGGACTAATTATGCAATTTTCAAGTTTTTTTTCACTTGCTTTTCAATGCCTAATCGTTGCATTTATTATAGTCATAATTATTGCTTCTTTATATGCTTATATCCATAAACATGTTTTAAAAAAGAATACGTTGAGTAAACGTCAATCTTTAAAATATATATTATTAGCTGTTTATTTGATTGTTGTTTTTATTGCTACATTATTTTCAAGAGAATCATCTAGCTATGGTGTGAGTTTACAATTATTGAGCAGTTATCGTTATGCTTGGAATAACTTTTCAATTTCTGAATGGCGTTATATTATATTAAATATATTAATGTTCTTACCAATTGGATTTTTAGTTCCATTAGTTTTTGTAAAAATGCGAGCTTTTTATAAGACAACATTGTTTTCATTGGTTTTTACATTATTAATTGAAACATCACAGTTGGTTAGTCATAGAGGTATATTTGAAGCAGATGATATTTTAAATAATCTTTTAGGTGGTATGATAGGATATGGCTTATTTACATTGTTTCATTATCTTTATAGTCATGTTATTAAAGTTGATAAGAAACCAAAATGGAAGATTATATTAGCACAATTGCCACTTGTTTTAACATTTGTAGTTTTTACTTCAATATTTGTTATTTATCATCAACAAGAGTTAGGTAATCTAAAAGAAAATTATAATCAGATTATCGATATGTCTGATGTTTCTTTATCATTATTGAATGAATTAGATGAAGAAAAATCAAATGATTATATCTATACTATTTGTACTTTTAATCAGGAAGAATGTAATGATATCGTACAAACAATTTTTGATAATCTTAATCTAACTATTGATACTATTGAAAAAGGAGAAGATGCTTATATTTATACTTCCTCAGATAATCATATTATCACCATTAATAGCGATGGCACTTATCAATATGGAACTTTAAGTGATGAAAATTCTTCTAATCTTACATCATCAAATATTAAAGCATTATTAAAAAGAATTGGTATTGAAATACCAGATGATGTAACAATAACTCAAGAGGAAAATATGTATTCAGTGTTTATAGATATGGAAAGTAAAGGAGATTATATACTTAATGGTACTATTGATATTCAAATAAATGATAATCATATAACTTATATAAACTATAATACTGTAATTTTTGATACTTATAAAGAAGTACCAATTATATCACCCAATGAAGCTTATCAAATGATTAATGATGGTTATTTTATTACTGATTATATTAATTATTTACCAAATGATATGGATATTAAATATTTGGGTATACGCTATCATGAGGATAGTAAAGGTTATTATCAACCTGTGTATACTTTTCAAGTGTTAGATGATAATGAAGTTATAGGTGCTATTTATATTCCTGCAATGAAATAATTATAATGAAAATACGATGAATTTGTGCTAGAATATTTTGGAGGTGATAGCAATGATGAGGATTGGGCAATCTATTGATATTCATCAATTGGTTGAGGGTAGAAAATTGATATTAGGTGGCGTTGAAATACCTTATGAAAAAGGATTAAAAGGTCATAGTGATGCAGATGTGTTATTACATGCTATTATAGAAAGCATTATTGGTGCTATGGGGTTAGGTGATATTGGAAAACATTTCCCAGACACTGATGATAAGTATAAAGGTATTTCGTCAATGATACTATTACAATATACTTATGATATGATGGTAGAAAATGGTTATACCATTGGTAATATTGATAGTATTATTTTATGTGAAGAACCTAAGATGGCTCCCCATATTATGCAGATGCGTCAAAATGTAGCGACAACTCTTCATTGTGATATCAACCAAGTAAATATTAAAGCAACACGTGGCGAAAAATTGGGCTTTGTTGGGAGAAAAGAAGGCATTGTTTCACAGAGTGTTGTATTATTGAATAAAAAAGGATAATATGAGTAAAGTTAGAACAAGATTTGCACCTAGTCCAACTGGGTATATGCATATTGGAAATTTAAGGACGGCATTATATGAATACTTAATAGCTAAACATGATAATGGAGATTTTATATTAAGAATTGAAGATACAGATCAAGGTAGAAAAGTTGAAGGTGCTACTGATATGATTTATCAAGTTATGAGACAAACAGGATTATCTTATGATGAAGGACCAGATATTCCAGGAAATGTAGGACCATATGTTCAATCTGAGAGATTATCTATTTATAAAGAATATGCAGATAAATTGGTGGAATTAGGTGGAGCACATTATTGTTTCTGTGACGAAGAAATGATTGAAGATGCAAAACAAGAAAATGAAAATGAAGAATTAGGATATATTGATCCATGTAAGAATATTTCATTAGAAGAAGCAAGACAAAGAATAGCTAATGGTGAAAAATATGTTGTAAGACAAACCATTCCTGATACAGGAATTACTTCTTTTGAAGATGAAGTTTATGGACATATTGAAGTAGAAAATGCTGGATTATCTGAAGGTGTTTTATTAAAAAGTGATGGTTATCCTACATATAATTTTGCTAATATTGTTGATGATCATTTGATGAAAATTACGCATGTTGTAAGAGGAAATGAATATTTATCATCTACACCTAAATATAATTTGATTTATGAAGCTTTTGGGTGGGATGTTCCTACTTATATTCATTGTCCACCTGTTATGAAAGATGAAAAGCACAAACTAAGTAAACGTAATGGCGATGCTTCATATCAGGATTTAATAGAAAAAGGCTTTTTAAATGAAGCTATTCTTAACTATATTGCTTTATTAGGTTGGTCTCCTGAAGGAGAAAAGGAACTATTTACATTAGATGAATTAATCCAAGAATTTGATGTTAAACGTATTTCAAAATCAGGTGCTATTTTTGATATCAATAAGTTAAAATGGATGAATAGCCAATATTTAAAGAAAAAATCTACAGAAGAGTTAGTTCAATTATGTCAACCATTCTTAGAAAAAGCATATGATTTATCAGATAAAGATCAAAAATGGATTGAAAACTTAATTGTTGTACATAAAGATCATATATCATATGGTGAAGAAATCATTGAACAGGTTCAATTATTCTTTGAAGATGAAGTTCATCCAAATGAAGAAGCTCAAGAATTTATGAAAGATGAAACAATTCCAAATACCTTAAAAGTATTCAAATCACATTTAGAACAATTATCTGATGATGAATTTACAGAGCAAAATATATTTGCATGTATTAAGGCTACTCAAAAAGAAGCAAAAGTAAGAGGAAAAATGTTATATATGCCTCTTAGAATAGCTACAACTGGCATTATGCATGGTCCTGATTTAGCAAGTTCAATTATGTTACTTGGTAAAGAAAAAGTATTATCGAGATTATAAAAAGCAGATTACATCTGCTTTTTTGGTAATTTAAATGAACTTTTGAGTGATACAATTCTATTAAAGACTGGATTGCCTTCAGTTGAATCTTTTGTATCAATACAGAAATAGCCATTTCTAACAAATTGGAAAGAATCTCCTGGTTTATATTCTTCAATAGAAGGTTCAATATAACAATTATCTAAAACTGTTAATGAATTAGGATTAAGATTAACGCTACCATCTTCGTTATAAACACCTTTTTCTTCATCTACTAGATTTTCATATAATCTTACTGTCACTTTTTTAGCTTGTTTAACAGGAACCCATTGAATCGTTCCTTTAACTTTTCTTCCGGTGAAGCCAGTACCATTTTTTGTAATAGGATCATATGTGCAGTGAACAACAGTTACATTTCCATTTTCATCTTTTTCAAAGTCAACACATTTAACAAAATAGGCATTCATTAAACGAACTTCATTACCTGGGAATAATCTATAATATTTTTTAGGCGGATTTTCCATGAAGTCTTCTCTTTCAATCCATAATTCCCTTCCAAAAGGAACTTGTTTAACACCAAGTTCAGGATTTTCCATATTAACTTGAGCATCTAAGTATTCAACTTGATCCTCAGGATAATTATCTATAACTAATTTTATAGGATCCAAAACAGCCATCATTCTTGGCGCTTTTGGTTTCAAATCATCTCTAATACAATATTCTAACATAGCATAATCAACCGAAGAATTACTTTTAGCTACACCAACCAATTCCATAAAATTCTTTAATGATTCTGGAGTAAAACCTCTTCTTCTTAGTGCTGCAATTGTTACAAGACGTGGATCATCCCAACCATCTACAATACCTTGATCAACAAGGCGTTTAATATAGCGTTTACCTGTAATAACATTTGTTAGATAAAGTTTCGCAAATTCAATTTGTTTAGGTGGATGTTCATATTCTAACTCTTGAACAACCCAATCATATAGAGGTCTATGATCTTCAAATTCTAAAGTACAAATTGAATGTGTGATTCCTTCAACAGCATCCTCAATTGGATGCGCATAATCATACATTGGATAAATACACCATTCATCTCCTGTGTTATGATGTGTCATTCTAGCAATTCTATAAATAACAGGATCACGCATATTAATATTTGGAGAACTCATATCAATTTTTGCACGTAAAACTTTAGAACCATCTTCGAATTCACCATTTTTCATTCTTTCAAACAAGTCTAAATTTTCTTCGATTGTTCTATCACGATAAGGAGAATTCTTACCTGGTTCAGTGAGTGTCCCGCGATATTCTTTTATTTCTTCTGCACTTAAATCACAAACATAAGCTTTCCCTTTTTTGATTAATTTAATAGCTCCTTCATACATATCCTGAAAATAGTTAGAAGCAAATTTTACTTCACCATCATATTCAGCCCCTAACCACTCAACATCAGCAACTATACTTTCAACAAATTCAGTTTTTTCTTTTGTTGGATTTGTATCATCAAATCTTAAATTAAAAATACCATTATATTCTTGAGTTAATCCATAATTTAATAAAATAGATTTTGCATGTCCAATATGCAAATAACCATTTGGTTCAGGAGGAAAACGCGTTGCTATTTTTGTATATTTTCCTTCTTTTAAATCTTGATCAATAATTTTTTCAATAAAATTTTTGCTGATTTCTTTATCCATAAGATACACCCCCATATATATTCAATAGTTTATCATATTTTTATTAATTATGAAACTATTAAAAACAACATTTTAGTGTTAAAATAATACAAAAAACAAACAATATCTAGGTGCGAATTTTTAACATTTGTCATACAATTTTCATATAGATGTGTTATAGTATTACAAGGAGGTGAAATAATGCATAATAAAATTATACTAACAATCCTAAGCTTTTTTGTCATTGTTGATGTTGGTCTTATTTATTTAGCAACGCATATTTCACCAATGAGACTTAAAAGAAATACTTTCACGTTTCAATATGGAGAAATAATACCTACTGAAGCTAGTGAATATGTCAATGCAACAGATTCTGTACTTGCAGAAGTGGTTTTAGATTTATCTAATGTATCTTATGAAGTAGGTACATACACAGCAACTGCAACATATTATTCACAGGTAGAAACATTTGAGATTGTTGTTGTAGATACTGTACAACCAAAAGTTGTTTTAAAGAAGGTTACATGGGAAATAGCCATTGGAGAAACTATTTATGCAGAAGATCTTATTGATGTTGAAGATAATTCAGCAACTGCAGCTTATTTTATTGATGAAGATACACAGGAAACAAGTGAATCAAAGACTTATTATACAAGTGGATCTCATGTGGAACGTATTATTGTCATAGATGAACATGGTAACCAATCAACATCATTAAGAGTAAAGATAACTGTTTTATCTAGTGACACAACACTACCAATTATTTATGGTATAGATGATATAACGATTCGATTAGATGATACTTTTGATGAATTAGAAGGTGTTAGTGCTTATGATGAAACAGATGGTTGGATTACAAGTAGCATTGAAGTTGAAGGCGTAGTGAATACACATATTGCGGGTGTTTATGAGATTGTTTATAGTGTTAGTGATAGTGCTGGAAATATAACAGAGGAAACAAGGGTGGTGAACGTTATTGATTACTAATATTTATATTGTTGTATGTGTGGTTGTTTGGGCTTATATTAATTTTATAAGTCATGATGATAAATATGATACAGCAATGCGTTTAGGCGGCTTTTATATGCCTGCTATTTATGAAAATAATGAATATTGGCGTTTTATTACTTGCCATTTTATTCATATTGATTTTTTTCATTTGTTGATGAATATGTATGCAATGTATGTATTAGGCAGTAGTTTTGAATATATATTAGGAACTGTTGGCTATTTGTATCTTATTATTGTAAGTATGATTATTAGTATGTTAATAACATATATATCTACACAAATGCATGAGTCATCTTATTATACGTTAACGATAGGAGCAAGCGGTGTTGTATATGGTTTCTTTGGGGCTATGATAGCTTTAGGAATATTGGTACGTGGACCTTATTTATCATGGCTTATGAGTAGTTTATATGTTATATTGATTAATCTTGTTTATACTTTTATCAATAGAGATATTTCTAAGACTGGACATATTGGTGGTTTGGTTGGCGGTATTGTTGCAGTTGTATTTTTGTTGTTGATTGGATTTATATGAGATTATTAGTAGATGGTGATGGTTGCCCAGATGTGGCTGAAATGAAGAATTTGGCTAAGAAATATGATATACCAATGATTGTTTATATTGATTATGCACATCAATTGAATGATGATTATTTTCAAACAATCTATTGTGAAGTTGGTAATGATAGTGTTGATATGAAATTGTTTAATGATAGTCAAAAAGGTGATTTGGTTATTACTCAAGATTATGGTTTGGCATCATTGTTGATTTCAAAAAATATTCAGGTTATGCATATTTCTGGTAAAACTTTAGATAAAGATAATATTGACTTTTATATCAATTCTCGTTATCAATCTGCTAAGGCACGACATTCGCATGGGAAAACACATCTTAAAGGACCTAAAAAAAGAACAACTCAAACCACAAATAACTTTATACAAAATCTTAATAGAAAACTTAAAAATAGAACGTAGTTCTATTTTTTATGTTACAATAATATTGGTGATAAACATGAAAATTAATAATAAAGAACTTCCTCAAATTGGACAAGGAACATGGTATATAGGAGAAAATCCTCATACTTATCAACAAGAAAAAGAGGCCATTATAACAGGTATACAAAATGGATTAAATGTGATAGATACAGCTGAAATGTATGGAGATGGGCTATCAGAAATATTAATAGGTGACGCTATAAAAGATTTTGATAGACAATCTTTATATTTAGTATCAAAAGTGTATCCTCATAATGCAGGTAGAAATCATATATTTATAAGTTTGGAAGAATCACTTAAAAGATTGAATACTCATTATTTAGATTTGTATTTGTTGCATTGGCGAGGTAGTGTTCCTTTAAAAGAAACGGTAGAATGTATGGAAGAATTAAAAAGTAGGGGTATGATTAAAGCTTGGGGTGTTTCTAATTTTGACACAGATGATATGGAAGAGTTATGGAAAGTTCCTAATGGAAATCAATGTGCAGTGAATCAAGTTTTATATCACGTAGCTTCAAGAGGCATTGAATATGATTTGATTCCTTGGCATGAAAGACATAATATTCCTATTATGGCCTATTGTCCGATTGCACATGGTGGTAAGTTAAGGAAGAATCTTTATCAAAATAAAGTGCTTAATCAAATAGCTATCAATCATCAAGCAACTGTACCACAAATTATGTTGGCTTTTGTAATTAGAAAGCCAAATATTATAGCTATTGTGAAAAGTGGTAATATTAGACATGTATTAGAAAATGCAAAAGCTTTAAATGTTACATTAACTAATGAAGAACTAGATATGATTGATCAAGAATTTCCAGCACCAACACATAAAACATATTTAGATATTGTATAGGAAATTTTAGGAAGTGAGGTAAAAATGGAAGAAAATAGTACAAGGGCTTTTAAAGTAATGTCAAAAAATAGAAAGCAAGGAATAATCGATAAAAGTAATGATGTAGAATTGCAATTAATTTTAGATGAAACGGTAAGTAAATTTAATCAAATAGATTATAGTGATATAAAAACAGGCAGGAAGTTTTCATATAACATATTTATTCCAAAAAATTATAATGTTACTAAAGCATATCCATTAGTTTTATTTTTGATAGATGCCAGTGCTGTTGGAGAAGAAACCAAAGTTGCTCTTACACAAGGATATGGCGCTGTTGTATGGGCTTTAAAAGAAGAACAACAAAAACATCCTTGTTTTATTGTTGCACCTGAATATCCTGAAAATATATTGAACGGTGAAGATAAAGTAACTAGCTATGTTGATGCAACCTTAAATTTGTTGGAAATTATCCAGAAAGATTATAATATTGATACTAATAGACTTTATATAACAGGGCAGTCTATGGGTTGCATGACGGCATTATATTTAAATGGTACTCATCCTGATTTATTTGCGGCAAGTATTTATGTTGATGGGCAATGGAATACAGATATTTTGCAACCATTAGAAAATCAAAAGTTTTTCTATTTTTCAGCTCAAGGAGATAAGAAAGCATCTAAAGGCATGGAAAATGTGAAAGCAATGTTTGATAAAGATAATGTTAACTATGTACAAGAAATACTTGATGCTAAAGCACCAAATAATGAAATAAATGAATTAATTGATGATGTGATTTCTAAGGGATATCATGCTAATTTTATAAGTTGGAAAAAAGGTAGTGTATTACCAGATGATGTTGATGGGAATAGTAGAGGAGTAGAACACATGTATTCCTTTGATCATGCATATAAAATTAGGAATGTCAGAGATTGGTTATTTAAGCAGTCAAAATGAAATAAAAGGATATAATAAAAGATGGTCATGTGACCATCTTATTTTCCACTATCACCATAATTTTTAAGAACACGGGCACTAGGATCATCAACATCGCATCCTTCCCATTCTTTATTAGGCATCCAGAAATCTTTAATCCATTTGGCTTGTCCAGGATAATATTCTTCAAAGATATCACGATATAATAATGATTCTTTCGTAAAAGGTGGACAATATGGATATTTATCTTTAGCTTTTATAACATCTTCGTCTGTATATAAACTATCAGCATATTCCTTTAAATAATCAACCATAGAATGTCCTACTGCATCAGAAAATGCAGCTTTTTCTCTAAATAGAATATCATCAGGTAAATAATCCAAACCTTCAAAAGCATGTCTTAATAAATATTTACCTTTACCATAAGTATTCATCTTCTTAGCAGGATCAATACGCATAGCATAATCCACAAAATCAATATCTGCAAAAGGCACACGACCCTCTAATGCATTAGCAGAAATACATCTATCTGCTCTTAAAACATCATACATATATAATTCTTTAATACGTTTTTGTGATTCCTTTTGAAAAGCTTCAGGATTAGGTGCAAAATCTGTATATTTATAACCAAATAATTCATCTGAAACTTCACCGGTTAGAATAACTTTTAAATCAGTATTTTCATGAATATATTGACATAATAAGAACATCCCCATACTCGCACGAATAGTTGTAATATCCCATGTTTCTAGAGCTTTAATAACTTTTCTTAGATTACCTAACACATCATCTTTAGTCATAATTACTTCCGTATGATCGGTACCTAAATAATCAGCAACCTGTTTAGCATATTTTAAATCAATAGGATCAGTGTCCATACCAATCGCAAAAGTACGAATAGGCTTATCATGCATTCTTTGAGCTATCGCACAAACCAAAGATGAATCTAACCCACCACTTAATAAATAACCTACAGGAGCGTCAGATTGTAATCTCTTTTCCACTGCTTTTTCTAACTTTGTACGTAAGTTATAAGCAATCTCTTCATTGCTATCAGTATGAATCAATTTTACATCACTTAAATCATTAAAACAAACAAACTCTCCATTATCATAATAATGTCCTGGTGGAAATGGCATAATATCATGACATATCTTCATTAATGCTTTGGCCTCTGAAGCAAAACAAATTTCATTCTTTTCATTACTATATCCATAAAACATTGGACGAATACCCATAGGATCTCTAGCTGCTATCATCTTTTTATTCATGGCATCATACAATACTAACGCAAATTCACCATCTAACATACGACTCATCACATCTATACCATACTTCAAATATAAAGGAATCAATACTTCACAATCACTACCACTATAACATTTATAATCATCTTTTAGATTTTCTTTTAAAGCAGGATAGTTATATATCTCACCATTACATACCAACATACATCCTCTATATTGAAATGGCTGCATGCCATCGCTTGTTAAATCCATAATAGCTAATCTATTAAATCCCCAAGTTTTACCTAATCCATAAGTATATCCACATTGATCTGGACCTCTACCGTGAACTGCTCCTAAAGCTTCATCAAACACTTCTAATGAAAACTCTTCACTACCAACTGTTAAAAATCCACACATAAAATTCTTCCCCCCCCTTAAAAAAATAAAAACTCGCATAATATAAAGCGAGTATCAGACCATTATAACCTAACGTATTGAGTTACATGGTACGGAAAATACTTCAAAGAGTACTCGATACCCGCCAGCCGTAACATGGCTGAAGACGTTCTAGCCTACTTGTTGCCTTTCGGTAGACAGCTCAGAGGTGTTCTTCATACAATGACTCCGTTGTTAGACTTTCACCATCACTAACTCGCTTTAAACATCTGTCAAGGACTACTCTCCTCGTCTTTGCTTTTAAGATGTTACTAGTATATAATAATTTTTTCTTATTTGCAATAATAATTTTAAATTAATTTAATAAAATTTTTAATTTCCCTAATTATTTAGATAAAATTTGTTAAAAAAAGACAGATGAACTGTCTTTAAACTTATGTGAATTCTGAGTTTAGTTATGATAAAACATTTTCTTAAAATTGATTTGTTGCTTATCGCCACTATATCCACAATGACGATAAAACTCATGGGCATCCATTCTTGTTGCTCCTGAAACCAATCGAATACCACATGCACCAGAATTGATTGCCCAATCTTCAACTGCATTCAATAATGCTTTACCGATGCCCATTTTTTGATAGTTGCTTGAAACAGCAATCCCCATAATATTTTTCATATGAGGTGCATAAATGACATCATAATCACTCGCATGAACATAGCCAACAACATTATTATCAATTACAGCAACGTAGATTTTATCTTTATTACTATTTAAAATTTTTGCTAATTTTTCTTGCGTTTTATCTTCTGAATAATCATATCCTAATTCTTGAGCATTTAAATTATGAATAGCTGACGCATCTGTTATTGTACCTTCTCTAATTTGTATATTCATTTGTTTTACTCCTTATATATTCTCTAACCAAATATAAACACCATCTTGCTCCTCAGGTTTATATTCTAGACCACAACTTATATAAAAAGCTCTATTTCCAGTAGTAGGATTAGCTTCGATACATATTTTGTCTCCAACATCTAAATTCTTTCTACATTGTTCTAAAATCTTTGTTACAATTAGTTTTCCATAGCCTTTTCCTTGATATTCAGGTTTAACAATAACATCTGTTAACATGCCTTTACATGAGTAATCACCGACCAATCTAGCAGTTGCTACTATTGTATTTTTTTCATATATTCCCACGACAATCATACTATTATCTAAAGCTTTTTCTAATTGCTTCAAATGAATAGTTCTCCAATCTACAGCTTTTCTCATATCATATAAATCTTGTGGACTGATTTTATATCTTATTTCCATAGCATTCCTCCAATCTGTTATAAAATTATATATTAACTATTCATTTAAAACAATAAATATAAAATAAGTATATTTTTTCCTTATGGATTTTCTGTGTATTTATCTAGACAAACCAATTAAAATTGATTAAGATATATATGCACAAGGGAGGGACAACCGTGATACCAAATGATCCAGTGATGCTTTTAAGCTTTATTAATATGAAATTAAGAGATCAATATGATAGTCTAGATAGTTTGTGTGATGATCTAGATGTATCTAAACAAGATATTATTGATAAATTAGAAAGCATTAATTATCAATATGATGAAACAAATAATCAATTTAAATGAAAGGGGAATATAAAGAAGTGTTAAAATTAGAACAATTTGAAGAAGCTAAGAAAAGAGTGGACGAAGTTATTCTACCTACACATTTAATTTATAGTGAGGCTTTTTCAAAAGAATGTAGAAATCAAGTATATATCAAACCAGAAAACTTACAAAGAACAGGTGCTTTTAAAATTAGAGGTGCTTATAATAAAATTATGAAATTAGATGATGAAGCAAAATCTAAAGGATTAATTGCTGCATCGGCTGGTAATCATGCTCAAGGTGTTGCTTATGCAGCTCATAAATTGGGTGTCCCTGCAACCATCGTTATGCCTGCTCATACGCCTTTGATTAAAGTAGAAGCTACTGAATCTTATGGTGCTAATGTTGTATTAGCAGGTGAAGTTTATGATGATTCTTATCAAAAAGCATTAGATTTACAAAAGGAACATGGTTATACTTTTGTTCATCCATTTAATGATGAGGATGTTATTGAAGGTCAAGGAACGATTGCCTTGGAAATATTAGAAGAGTTACCAGATGCTGATGTTATATTAGTTCCTATTGGTGGTGGAGGACTTATTAGTGGTGTTGCTTGTGCAGCTAAGCTTATTAATCCAAATGTTAAGATTATTGGTGTTGAACCCGAAGGAGCAGCTTCAGCTTTAGCCGCTATTAATGAAGATAATGTAGTTGCTTTAAAAGAAGCAAATACTATTGCGGATGGTACAGCTGTTAAAGAAATTGGTGATTTAACATTTGATTATATTAAGGAATATGTTGATGGTATTATTACTGTTTCTGATTATGAGTTAATGGATGCTTTCTTATTATTAGCAGAAAAACATAAATTGATTGCTGAAAATTCAGGTATTTTAGCTTTAGCTGGTTTAAAGAAATTGAATGAAAAGAATAAGAAAGTTGTTTCATTGGTAAGTGGTGGCAATATTGATGTGATGACTATTTCTTCAATGATCAATAAGGGATTGATTGCTAGAGGTAGAATCTTTACATTTACAGTTCAATTATTAGATAAACCAGGTGAATTAGAGTTTGTTTCTCATGTTTTAACACAATGTAATGCTAATGTTATTGGTGTGGAACATAATCAGTTTAAGAATTTTGCGAGATTCTTAGAAGTAGAATTGCGTATTACATGTGAAACCAATGGTGAATCTCATATTCAATCTATTATTGATGCTTTCACTAAAGAAGGCTATACACTGACAAGAATTAATTAGGCATGCTTTGCATGTCTTTTTATATAGGTGACTTATGAAAGTGATTTTTTTAGACATTGATGGTGTTATTAATCCATATGATACAAAACATCATTCAAATAATAAAACATTATTAAAACTATTTATCAAATACTTATCTTTAAGATATCAACGTGATTATACAGTTTATAATCCTTGGATTGTAAGAGCCTGTTATCTGGATTGGAATAAACAAGCCATGAAACGTATCAAACATATCATCGATGAAACAAAAGCTAAGATTGTTATATCAAGTGATTGGAGACCTTGTTTATTTCATGAAAATCCTAATGAAATGCGTGATTTATTGCATTTATGGCATATGGACCAATATTGGATAGGAGATACTGATACACTATGGTTGGATTCAAAAAGACAGAGTGAGAAGATGAAAAAAGCAGAGGAATATTTGAAGTCAAAGGGTATAATTAACTATAGTGAAAGAACTATAGAAATCATAGATTATGTACTTAAGCATAATGAGATTACAAATTATGTGGTTTTGGATGATATGAATCTGATTGGACTAGATTATCATTTTGTAAGAACATCAAATCTTATTACGGATGAGCAGGCTGAAGAATGTATAAGTATCTTAAATGTGTAATTAATCATTAAATAATTTACTAAAAACAAAACAATAAATAAAATATTGCAAATTTTTACCATATATGTTATCATTGCAATATGCAATGGAGGTAACTGTATGAAAGTAATGTTTTTAGATATAGATGGCGTATTACAACCATATAATAATGAGTATGCTTTTTGTAATAAAATACCAAGAGATTTATTGATAAAATATATTTCGTTAAAATATCAACGTGATTATTTTATGCATTATAGTTTAGAAGTTCGTTATTGTCTTTTAGATTGGGATGTAAAAGCTATTAGACGAATAAGACATATTTGTGAGAAAACGGATGCGAAGATAGTGATGTCATCAGGTTGGCGTCCAAGTACCTATGGAAAAGATGATCCTACACACTTAAGGGATTTGTTACATATATGGGATTTGGACAAATATTATCTTGGTGAAACAGAAGTATTATGGAGAGAATCATCTAATCGTGGTATGAAGATGGATAAGGCAAAAGAATATCTTAAAGATTATGATGTCGAAGGATTTCGTAAAAGAGTTGTAGAAATAGTTGACTATTTGCTTAATCATGATGATATTACTAATTATGTAGTAATCGATGATATGGATTTATATAATGCTGGCTTAGATGGTCATTATGTAAGGACGTGTGATATTATTAATGATGATCAAGCTAAAGAATGTATTAAAATACTTAATTCTTCTTACAATATACAAAATGATTTGATGCAAGTTAATAAAAAAATCGTAAAAAATGTTTAAATTTAGATACCTTTGGTATCTTTTTTTAGGTTTTTTAGAATATTTTCACAAATAATTTTTTATCACGGTTAAAACTATGTTATAATGAAAAAGTAAAAAATAGAGAAAGGGGAATTGTTATGAATTTTGTTTACGTATCACCAACGTTTCCAAAAAACTTTTATAATTTCTGTGATCGTTTAAAAAATAAAGGCGTTAATGTACTCGCTATAGGAGATACACCATATGATCAATTAACTGAAGAATTAAAGAATGCTGTCACTGATTATTATCAAGTCGTTACTATGGAAAACTATGATGAGATGGTGAAAGCAATGGGTTATTTTACTTTCCATTATGGTCATATTGATTGGTTAGAATCTAATAATGAATATTGGTTGGAACAAGATGCTAGATTACGTACAGACTTTAATATTACAACAGGTATTCATACAAATCATATTGAAGATATTAAATGTAAATCTAAGATGAAAGCTTTTTATGAAAGAGCAGGGGTTAAAACTGCAAGATATCATATGGTATCTACTTTAGAAGAAGGCTTAAAATTTATTGAAGAAGTGGGATATCCTGTAGTAGTTAAACCTGATAATGGTGTAGGAGCTGCTAAAACATATAAGATTTCTAATGAAGATGAATTAAGAGCTTTTTATAATGAAGAACCATTTACTCAATATATTATGGAAGAATTTGTTAATGGATTAATTGTGTCTTTTGATGGTATTGCGAATTTGAATAAAGATATCTTATTTGAGACATCACATGTTTTCCCTAATCCAATTATGGATGTTGTGAATGATATGAGTAGTATGTATTATTATTCAGTTAGAGAAATACCAGAAGACTTAAGAAAATTGGGAGAAGCTTGTGTTAAGGAATTCTATACTGCTGGTAGATGTTTCCATATGGAGTTCTTTAGATTATTAGAAGATAAAGAAGGTTTGGGTAAGAAGGGTGAAATAGTTGCTTTGGAAGTTAACTTAAGAACGCCTGGTGGTTATACACCTGATATGATGAATTATGCTAATGATATTGATGTTTATGAGATTTATGCTGATATGGTTACAAAAGGTTATAGTGAATATGATCACCATAGACCTTATCATTGTGTCTATTGCGGTAGAAGAGATGGCTTGAATTATACACATAACCATGATGAAATTATGAATCAATATGGTTATAGTATGGTTATGGCTGAAAGAATGCCTGATATTTTAAGTGGTGCTATGGGAAATTTTACATATACAGCACGTTTTACAACAATGGATGAAGTGAATGCTTTTGTTGAATATGTTTTAGGCTAGGAGGAGAAGAGATGAAAGTAGAATGGTATAAGGAATATAGTCAATGCCTTAATAGAGATATGGAATTTAAAGTATATGGGCATAGTGGTAAACCTATTTTAGTGTTTCCAGCACAAGATGGACGTTACTTCGATTTTGAAGGTTTTGGAATGGTTAAAGCTGTAGAAGGGTTTATTGAAGAAGGAAAGATTCAATTGTTCTGCTGTGATAGTTTAGATCAGGAATCATGGTCTGCAGTGAATGATGATCCACGTCATCGTACGTATATGACGGAACAATGGTTCTATTATATTGTGAATGAATTGGCACCAAGAATCTTTGAAATTAATTCGTATGGTAATGATGGCAATTATGCAGATGGTATTATGACAACAGGATGCTCTATGGGAGCCACACATGCAGTGAATTTTATGTTTAGAAGACCTGATATTTTTAATGGTACAATCGCATTAAGTGGTTATTATGATGGTGATATTTTCTTTGGTGATTATCATGATGATATTTTATATCGCAATTGTCCTATTCAATATTTAAATGGTATGGCTTATGATCATCCTTATGTAGAAATGTATCGTCATTGCGATATTATTATTTGTTGTGGTCAAGGTTCATGGGAAGATGAAATGATTAGAAGTACAACACGTATGAAGGAATTATTAGAATATAAAGATATTCCTGCATGGATTGATTTCTGGGGTTATGATGTGAATCATGATTGGCCTTGGTGGCGTAAACAATTGCCTTATTTTTTAAGTGAGGTGCTTAAATAATGAATTTAGTATTTATTTCTCCGCATTTCCCATTATATTATTATAATTTTTGTCAACGTTTAAAAGAACGTGGTGTAAATGTTTTAGGTATTGGTGATGCACCATATGATACTTTACCTGATCATACAAAACAAGCAGTTACTGAATATTATTATCTTACAAGCTTAGAAGACTATGATAGTGTTTATAAGGCATGTGCTTATTTTACATGGAAGTATGGTAAGATTGATTGGATTGAATCTGAAAATGAATATTGGTTAGAGTTAGAAGCTACATTACGTAATGACTTTAATGTTACAACAGGTACAAAGATTCAAGATATGTCATCTATGAAATATAAATCAAAGATGAAAGATGTTTATAAATCAGCTAATATACCAGTTGCTAGATATTTATTAGTTAATGATTTTGAATCGACTAAAGCTTTTGCAAATGAAGTTGGTTATCCTGTTATTGTTAAACCTGATAATGGTGTAGGTGCTAGTTCTACATATAAATTAAAGAGTGATTCTGAATTAGAATATTTCTTTGCTACTAAAGATAATGATGTACAATTCATTATTGAAGAAATGGTACCAGGACATGTAGAAACATTTGATGGTATTACAGATAAAGATAAAAATATCCTTGTTTGTACAAGTCATGTTATGTTGAATTCTATTATGGATAATGTTAATGAAGCTACAGATACAGCTTTCTATTCCCAACCAGTAGAAGGGTTAGACTTAGCCGAAGTAGGTACAAGAGCTGTTAAAGCCTTTGATACAAGAAGTCGTTTCTATCATTTTGAATTCTTTAGATTGGATGAAGATAGAGAAGGTTTAGGTAAAAAAGGTGATATCGTCGGTCTTGAAGTCAATATGCGTGCACCTGGAACTTATATGCCTGATATGATGAACTTTGCATATGATGTTGATGTTTATACTATTTGGGCAGATATGATTAAATATAATCAATGTTTCTATGATATCCAAAGAAAATATTGGGTAGCTTATACTGGTAGACGAAATGGTATTGATTATATGTATAATTATGATGATATTAGAGCTAAATATGGTCATAATATTGCTTTAGAAGCTGAAGTACCAGAAGCTCTTTCAGCAGCAATGGGTAATTATGTATTTATTGTAAGATGTACAACTAAAGAAGAATTATTCGATATGATACGTTTTATTTTAAAACGTGGAGACGGAACTGATTGGATGTAGAAAAACATGGAGGCAAAACTCCATGTTTTTAAATGTTTTTTGTTACTTATGATTATATATTAAAAAACAATGATATTTTTAATGCGAAATTCCCAAATCTATATTTTATTTGTTTTGCATATATGATATAATAACATATAGAAAATATAAGAAAGTGAGGAATTAATATAATGGATAATAACAGCGAAATTATTACTTTTGATAATGGTGAATTTAAGTTAGATGTTACTGTATCACCACAAGAAGATACTGTGTGGTTAAATGTTAACCAATTATCAAAATTATATGGTAGAGACGATAAAACAATAAGAAAACACATTAAAAATATATTTAATGAAGAAGAGTTGGAAAGAAATGCAGTTGTCTCAAAATTTGCGACAACTGCACAAGATGGAAAAACATATCAGGTAGAATATTTCAATTTAGATGTCATTATTTCTGTTGGATATAGAGTCAAGTCTAAAAATGGTATTCTTTTTAGAAAATGGGCAAATAATATATTAAGAAATTATTTGTTGAAAGGATATGTTGTTAATGATAAACATTTTCAAGATATTGAGTATGTTACGCAAATGCTCGAACAATATAAGCAGGCTGGTGGAGAGTTGCCTAACAGTGATGCTATGTTAGAATTTTTGAAAGCTTATCAAAGAGGATTTAAGATTTTAGATGATTATGATCATCACCATTTATCAATACCTAAAGGTCAAAAAGATACATATGTTATTCAATATGATGAATGTATCCAATTAATACAAAATACTGTATTTGCACAAAAAGGGGATCAATTTGCGATAGAAAAAGATGAGTCATTTAAAAGTAGCATATCTACAATTTATCAAAGCTTTGGAGGTATTGATTTATATCCTACCTTAGAAGATAAAGCAAGTGCGTTGTTATATTTTATAGTAAAAAATCATAGTTTCATCGATGGTAATAAAAGAATTGGAGCAACTATTTTCGTATATTTTTTAGAAAAAAATCATTCGTTATATAAAGATGGAAAAGAAAGAATTAATAATGATGCTTTAGCTTGCTTGACTATTTTAGTTGCTACTTCTAGACCTGAAGATAAAGATATCATTTTAGAATTAATCAAAACCATTATTAAATAATCATAAACGTTGATAATACAAGAATAACAAATACCTAGTTATTCTTTTTTTATTCTTGGATTGACATTTCATCATATTTCTATATAATTAGTTTGCAAGCAAACAAAAAAGGAGGCAATATGAAAAATACAGATATTCATTATTATATAAAAATATTAAATAACTATATCGAAAAACTTCATTATACACTTTATGATCAAAAAGAATGTTCTATTAATCATTTATGGGTTATAGATTTTTTATATGATCAAGAAGATGATGTTTATCAAAAGGATATTGAAAAAGAATTCTCAATAAATCGTGCAACTGCATCTAAGATGCTTAAACTGATGGAAGATAAACAAATGGTACAACGAGTACCATCTAATCATGATGCTAGATTAAAGAAAATTATTCTTTTAGATAAAGGATTAGAGTTACATCAAACAGCTGTTGATGTCAGAAAAACATTAGAAAATACATTAACAGCATCTTTAACTGATGAAGAAATTATGCAATTTAAATTAATAAGTCAAAAAATGCTTAAAGGATTGGAGGAAAATATATGAATGACAATGAACAAGTTTTTAGAGATGCACCTGTATCTCAAGCAGTTTTAAAAATGGCCATACCAACGATTGTCATGTCATTAGTAACAGTTTGTTATAACTTGGCTGATACATTCTTTGTAGGACAAGCCAATGATGCGATGCAAGTAGCCGCTGTATCGCTTACAAATCCTGTATTTGTCATGTTTATGGCTGTTGCTAATTTGTTCGGCATTGGTGGTAGTGCGTTAATATCAATACTTATTGGACAAGATAAAAAAGATGAAGCAAAGCAGGTATCATCGTTATGTGGTTTTGGATCATTTGTAGTTGGAATTATTTTTGCAGTTATTATTTTTGTATTTATGGATCCACTACTTAATATTTTGGGTAGTAGTGAAAATACAATAGAGTATGCTAGAAATTATTTATATTATATTGCGGCTGGTGCTCCATTTATATTATTTGCCAATACGTTTGGACATGCTTTAAGAGGTGAGGGAGCTGCGCAGTCAGCTATGCTAGGTGGTATGATTGGGACAATTGCTAATATTGTGTTAGATCCAATATTTATATTAGTACTTAATATGGGTGTAGCAGGAGCCGCTATTGCAACTGTTTTAGGTAATATCTTAGGTTGTATCTATTATTTATATTATTTTAAGTTTAAAAGTCCGTTGTTAGGTTTAAGCTTGAAATTATGTATTAAAGGAAAAAATCTTTTAGGAAGACTTATTAGCATTGGTGTCCCTTCAGGTATTAATTCAGCTTTAATGAGTGTTGCTACAATACTATTAAATAATGCATTAGTGAAATATGGTGATAATCCTGTCGCAGCTATGGGGATTGTTACGAAAGCCTATATGTTGATTTCTTTTTCTCATATGGGTATTGCCAATGGTATTCAACCATTATTGGGTTATTGTTTTGGAGCAAAGCTTCAAGATAGATTTAAATCAGTTTTAAAATTTAGTGCAATATTAAGTATTGGTATAGGATTAGTTCTAACAATTATTTATATTGTCTTTAGCGAACAAGTGATTCAATTATTTATTAATGATGCAGCAGTTATAGCATATGGAAAATCAATGTTAATAGCCACATCTTTAGCAGGACCTATATTAGGTATATTATTCTTAAGTATTAATAGTATGCAAGCAATGGAACATTCCCTGCCAGCTACATTATTATCAGTATGTAGACAAGGTCTCATATTTATACCATTATTATATATATTAGATGCATTGCTTGGATTAAATGGTATTATGTATACGCAAACAGTCGCAGATTATATTTCTATATTTATATCATTATTCCTATTAATGCGATGTATGAAAGAATTTAATGAATAATAATCATAATGATAATTTTATGTCATTTTCTTGAATAGTTTGTCTTTTTAAAATATACTGTTTTAAAGAAAAGAGGAATGGTAAAATGTGTAAGTCAAGTGGCGTAAAATTGAATAATTTGAAATATCTTTTTACTATTTCTTTAAAACATATCTAATAAGATATGTTTTTTTGTGAAAACTATATAAATAAGGAGGATATATTTATGCCAAAAAGAGATGACATACAATCAGTATTGGTTATTGGATCAGGACCAATTATTATTGGTCAAGCTTGTGAATTTGATTATTCAGGAACACAAGCATGTAAAGCACTACGAAGTTTAGGATATAAGATTATATTAGTTAATTCTAATCCTGCTACAATTATGACAGATCCAGAAGTGGCTGATGTAACATATATTGAACCACTTAATTTAGAAAGATTAACACAGATTATTGAAAAAGAAAGACCAGATGCTTTACTTCCAAACTTAGGAGGCCAATCAGCGTTAAACTTAAGTGAAGAATTAAGTAACAGTGGTGTATTAGATAAATATGGTGTTCAAGTTTTAGGTGTCCAAATTGATGCCATTACACGTGGTGAAGATCGTTTGGAATTTAAGAAAACCATGAATGAATTGAACATTGAAATGGCTAGAAGTGAAATTGCCAATACAGTGGATGAAACCTTAGCCATTGCTGAACGATTAGGATATCCTGTTGTTGTTAGACCTGCCTATACAATGGGCGGGGCTGGTGGGGGCCTTGTATACAACATTGATGAACTCAAAACAGTTGTATCACGTGGTTTATCTGCTAGTTTAGTGCATCAATGCTTAATCGAAGAATCCGTATTGGGTTGGGAAGAATTAGAGGTTGAAGTTGTTAGAGATGCCAAAAACAATATGATTACTGTATGTTTCATTGAAAACATTGATCCAATGGGTGTTCATACTGGTGATTCATTCTGTAGTGCACCAATGTTGACAATATCACAAGAAGTTCAGGATTCTTTAAAAGATCAAGCATTTAGAATTGTTGAAAAGATTGGTGTTATTGGTGGTACAAATGTCCAATTTGCTCATGATCCTAAAAGTGGAAGAATCATTGTTATAGAGATTAATCCTCGTACCTCTCGATCATCTGCTTTAGCTTCTAAAGCTACAGGTTTCCCAATTGCTTTAATATCAGCGATGTTGGCTGCGGGTTTAACATTAGATGAAATTGAATGTGGTAAATATGGTACTTTAGATAAATATGTTCCTGATGGTGATTATGTAGTTATTAAGTTTGCAAGATGGGCTTTCGAAAAATTTAAAGGTGCTGAAGATAAGCTTGGTACACAGATGAAAGCTGTTGGAGAAGTCATGAGTATTGGCAAGACATATAAAGAAGCGTTCCAAAAGGCTATTCGTTCTTTAGAGATTGGACAATATGGTTTAGGTTATGCGAAAAATTATCATGAAATGTCTAAGGGAGAATTGTTGAAATTATTGATTGTGCCTACAAGTCAAAGACAATTTATTATGTATGAAGCTTTAAGAAAAGGTGCTACTGTTGATGAATTGTATGAGTTAACTTCTATTAAGCCTTATTTTATTGAACAAATGAAGGAATTAGTTGAAGAAGAAGAGAATATATTAACTTATAAAGGTAAAGAATTACCTGTAGAAGTATTGAAACAAGCAAAGTTGGATGGTTTCTCTGATAAGTATTTAAGTCAAATTTTAGATATTGATGAGGATATAATCAGAAACGAAAGATTAGATAATCATATTGAACAAACATGGCAACCAGTTCATGTTAGTGGAACAAAGGATAATGCTTATTATTATTCTACATATAATGACGAAGATCATGATATAGTTTCAGATAATAAGAAGGTTATGATATTGGGTGGTGGACCTAATAGAATTGGTCAAGGTATTGAATTTGATTATTGTTGTGTTCATGCCGCATTAGCTTTAAAGAAATTAGGTTTTGAAACAATTATTGTTAACTGTAATCCAGAAACAGTTTCTACTGATTATGATACTTCTGATAAGTTATATTTTGAACCATTAACATTAGAAGACGTATTAAGTATTTATCATAAAGAAAAACCATTAGGCGTTATTGCTCAATTTGGTGGACAAACACCATTAAATTTAGCTTCTCAACTTAAAGCTAATGGAGTTAATATCTTAGGTACAACACCTGAAACAATTGATATGGCTGAAGATAGAGATTTATTCAATGCTATGATGGAAAAGTTGAATATTCCTATGCCTGAATCAGGTATGGCTGCAGATATTGATGAAGCATTGAAAATTGCTAAACGCATTGGTTATCCACTAATGGTTAGACCATCTTATGTATTAGGTGGTAGAGGTATGGAAGTTGTTTATGATGATGAACAATTGAAAGAATATATGGCTGCTGCTGTTGGGGTGACACCTGATAGACCTATTCTTATTGATAGATTCTTACATAATGCTATGGAATGTGAAGCAGATGCGATTAGTGATGGTGAAAATGTATTTGTACCAGCTGTTATGGAACATATTGAATTAGCGGGTATACACTCAGGTGATTCAGCGTGTATCTTGCCTTCACAACATATTCCAGTAAGACATTTAAATACAATCAAAGAATATACAAAAAAGATAGCTAAAGAAATGAATGTACGTGGTCTTATGAACATGCAATATGCCATTGAAGATGATAAGGTTTATGTCTTAGAAGCTAATCCAAGAGCTTCTCGTACTGTACCTCTAGTATCTAAAGTATGTAATATCAATATGGTAAAAATAGCTACTGAAATTATTACTGATGATTTAACCGGAAGACCTTCTCCAGTTCCAGGCTTAACAGAAAAGAAAATACCTCATGTGGGCATTAAACAAGCTGTATTCCCATTCAACATGTTCCCTGAAGTTGATCCAATCTTAGGACCGGAAATGAGATCAACAGGTGAAGTATTAGGTATTGCATCATCATTTGGTGCAGCTATCTATAAAGCTGAAGAAGCTACGAAAACACCTTTACCTACAAGTGGCAAAGTATTGATTAGTGTAAATGATAGAGATAAATCAGAAGTTGTATCTTTAGCTCAAGGATATTATGATGCAGGCTTTGAGATTGTATCAACGGGCAAAACATATCAACTTATTAAAGATGCGGGTATTCCTGTCACAAAGATTAAAAAGCTCTATGAAGGTCAACCAAACATCAATGATGCATTGATCAATGGAGAATTGGCTATGGTTATCAATACACCAAGTGGTAAACAAAGTGCTCATGATGATAGTTATATTAGAAAGAATGCTATAAAGATGGGATTACCTTATATGACAAATATTGCAGCTGCAAAAGCTGCCTTAGAAGGTATTATTGAAACGAATATTCATGGATATCATGAAGTAAAATCATTACAAGAATATCATAAAGCAATTAAATAGGAGGAGATTAAAAATCTCCTCCTATTTTTATCATCAACAATATAAGCCAACATACAGCTACAAACAAATAATGTTCATCCTCATAATATCCTTTTATACCATAAAAACAAATAATAAATGGCATAAATATCACAAAAATTAAATCAGTTATAATTGTACTATTTATTATAAAATAGGATACTATCATCATTATTAAACTAATAATCATAAGTAATACAATACTTTGAGAAATAGACATATATTTATTCATACTTAATATATGTAATATCAAAAAACAAATATAATAAAACAATATAAATGATAACAACATCCAATTAGTATGTATCAAATAATATATTGATAAAATACCAGTCACTATTGTTAAAACAATACTACTATATTGATAAGCTTTTTCATCCATAAAAATCACCTCAATTATTATATCATAATTGAGGTTTAAAATGATTATTTATACTGTTTTCTTATTTTTATAAAAAGATAAATAGCGATGATGATAG
>JAJQFG010000024.1 GCA_021201315.1 Erysipelotrichaceae bacterium | reverse complement strand
CATGAGAACCTTAGAACCTTTCTTTAATATGTTCTTCATAAAATTTTCTCCTTTCATTTATTTGGGTAAAACATATAAAATAAGTCAAACACTGTTTAATGTTCGTCTTTCTTTTTTAGTGACCATTTTTAGCACCTCCCTCCACAAAAAAAGATGACGGAATGTCATCTTTATAAAAATATTGAATTGATTTAGTACTTTTGTTCATCACCTCCTTGTATATGAATCAATAACAAATATCATTGATATTTCATACTGCATATATAACAAACCAATAATCCTTCAGATATCTCTCTGCCACAACATATGCAGTAATTTGAACTTTGAATATATATTTTCTTTACCTTCGTATCTTTCTCTTTTGATTCTTTACAATTGCAGCTCTGATTCATTCTTTAAATCCATTTCATTATCTAAATCAATGCCAACCTTTAAGATTGTTATTCTTGCTGTTTTTTCTTCAAATTCGTTATATTTATAATATTGATTTGGGCTAGGGGTATCTATTCCTAAATTGCTATCAACAGCTTCGACAACTAAATAATGTTTTATTGTATTATTTCTATTTATTAAAGCATAGGCACAAATAGGTATGTTCTGGTCGAATTGAAGATCATCAATATCAACTTTTTTAACATCATATAAGTCAAAATTATCATTAAGTGTTTGATCTGATTTTCCTAATTCCTTAAAAATATCCAAAACATTTATTTTTTCTTCTTCTTTTAAGTCAATCAAATTATTGGCCATTATTTACCTTCTTTCTTTGTAGGGTGGCAATGTTGCCACCTTAATTTTCTTCATACAAAATACTTTCCTCTAACTCCAAAAGCATCTTGTTAACTGAATCTGTCAATTCATCATCATAATAGATGATTAGGAATACCGAAGGAGCATCTATTCCATAAACTTCTGGAATATAGTATTGACTTTGAAAAAATCCAGCAACAACATATAATGCTTCACCATTTATATCTGATGAAGAAGTACAGTTATAAAATTTTAAATGATTGATATATTCAACATCACCTGATAATTCTAATTGTTCTATTGATATATCAGCATAATCATCAATAACATCATATAAGTATTTGGGAATATCCTTACCATTTAATCCTGAATCAAAAGTTTTATCATTCAATAATGATTCAGAAATATTCTTTAAAATATAAACTTTTGTATCATTTTGTTTGTTTTCATAATAGGTGCAGTCATCGTCGTATACACCATACTGATTCCAGTAATTGTCATTTGGCTTTAAATACGTAAAATCAATACCATTATAAGAACTTGATATTCTATTTGAGGAAAGCACCATTGATGTATCTAAAGAATCACTTGTCGTTTTAGTTATGTTACAACCAACAAGAATCAGACAAATAATTATCAGCTGTATAATATTTTTGATTTTCATAATCCTATACTATAGTCATAATGATTGGATATTTTCTGATATAAATCCCATTGACTCATTGATTCAATATCGTTTAATGTTAACTGACCATTAGCATATGAAATAGCTAGAAAATCTGCTATCTCTGATATTCCGACATCACAGTCATCAATATTGTATATATCAATTGCAGTATTCGCTATAGCATTGTAGATTTCAATAGATGGCTTTTCAACAAAGTTATCAACACTTGCATAACAGGTAGCTTGTTTCCAGTATTTACTAAATTCATCTTTGTTCTGTAAATACCAGATAAAGGAATTCATATTCATTTTCTTATAATCATCAACCTTAAATTCTTTCATATATAGATTTAATTGATCATAATTTAACGAAATTAAATTGCCTTCCTGATCACCTCCACAAATGATAAAAGGACCTGCAATAACATCATTACCAACTTGTCGATTAGCTTCTAATCCTTTTAATTTGCCTTCTTCATTGCATATAATCAGAGAATCTTTATATGTTATGATTTCAATATGTCCACCAACAATTGATTGAAAAGAATATAAAGAATTATATATATCTACAATTGCTGGATTTTCATTTGGTTTAACTAGTATGACTTTGATTTTTTCATCCAACTTTAGCTCCTCCTTTACCATTTCAATAGGTGGCAACATTGCCACCTTGTTTTTTGTGATTATTTGGCTGTTACAATATACTTGATAGGTCTTTGTCTAATGAATAGAAAAAGATCTACTTTTCTAACAGACACTTCAAAACCATTTTTTTCTAATATACTTTTTACTTGTTCAAGTTCTTCGTCACTTACACATAAATATGTCATTTTTAACTACCTTTCTTTCTTAAGCTTAAATAGACATGCTGTATTCTTCATCTAAAGATTTGGCTTCCAGCGTTAATCTATTTCTTTCTCTTAAATAATCATTCCAGTCAAAACCTTCTATGTCAGGCAAATACTCAATGACACGTCTTACATTGCAACGATTTTGTATATTTTCTTGAATAATCTTTACGGCGCTTCTTCCTGCTTCGTCTTTGTTTAAAGCAAGGACCACATAATTGATATTTCTATTTTTATTTAAAGTATTTATCAATGCTTCCCATTTATAAACACTGTTTAAACAAAAAAATGAAGATTTATTAAAATCTTCAGCTTCGTGCAATTTCAATGTCATTAATGACATAGCCTCTATGACTGCTTCTGTAACTATTACAATATCACTTTGATTATCAATGAAAAATCCTTCCTTATAGGATGAACCAGCAACATCCTGAACAAAACGATAATGAGGATTGCTTGATCTACGCAAAGCATATACAGGATTCTTATTGATATCATAACTTACAAATACACAATTTTTATTCCAACATTTTTCCTGATACAGCATACCTTTATCAATAAAATCATCAATAATATCTTCAGATATGCATCTATCCAATAGATAATGAATAACTGCATCATTATTGTTATCAGCTTCAGGTAATACTAGATTTGATTTTATCTGTTTTTCTTCTTTAGGCTCAACTAATAGATTGTGATTAGTGTCAACACGTTTCTCCAGATAATTCAATGAATAACCAATGGATTTAAATCTTTTATCATTTGTCGTTTCAAAACCAAATTGAAGGAGAAAGGCTAGGGCATCACCATAAGCACCAGTTGAATATTGTTTAAAGGTATTCTTATTGATATTGATTCTTACTGAATCATGTTCTTTAAGTGTTAAATAATTTCGACCGACTTTCAATACTGTAAATCCTAATTCCTCTGCTAAGACTTTAATAGGATATTTTGAAACATTTTTTCTTCTAATTTTTAATTCTGATTTACTCAACATTGTCATTGATTATCATCCTTTCTTTATAGGGTGGCAACTTTGCCACCTTAGCTTATAATTCTAAATCTGTATCGTTTTCCATTTCAGGATTAATCTTTAATAGCTGATCCATATTCATATCTCCAATTCCACATAAGCATGCATATATTGCTTCATCCCAGCCACGATCATAATCACTTGAGGCATCACATCCACCGATATCTATTATTTTTTTAGTAATATTATCAGTGATTGTATGTACAAATGATTCAGCTTCTGTATCTAATAGAAGATAAACTGGTATTTCTAATCCGTTGGCTATTTTTCTTAAAGTTTCAATAGAGGGTGTGGATTTATTTGTTTCATATTTTGCAATTTGAATTTCATGAACACCACTTAAATCTTTTAATTGTCTTTGCGATAATTGTTTGTTTTCACGATATTTTTTTATATTTTCTCCAATAGTTGTCATTTTTATACCTTAGCTTTATATTTCTTTTGAACTATTTGACTCATTATTGGATGTATTTTTGGATGTAGGAAATATAACCTCATCAACATTAACTCTAAAGTAATACATCAGTTTGTCTTCTTTTTTTTCTTCACGATTTAAGCCAAACCCTTTAACAACTACTAGATCACCTTTACTAATACATTGTGAAATAAATTCAGCTTTTTTACCATAGGCAGAACAATTAATCCAGTTGGTTGTATCATTGTGATAATCTTTATTGGCTATTGTAAAATTACATGCCTTTTTGCCATCACCTAAATCCTTTAATTCTGGATTTTTAGCAACTCTTCCACTTACTGTAACATCAAACATTTTCTTTACGCTTCCTTTCTAGAATCATTTCTTTTTGATTTGTTTTTACAAGTTCCTGTTTCCAGCTTTTATAACAATGAATTTCATCATCTAAAATAGCTGAAACATTTTTATCTGTCTTAGATAAATTATTACAATACTCTATGTGATAATCGTATCCATATTTTAATTCAAAAAGAAATATTAATTTTTCTCTAGGCATAGTCATATATTCCAATGCTAAGTCTTCATAATCTTTGATTTCACCATTATCTTTGTCATATTGAGCACACATATCACACATTCTACTGATTTCAAACGAATTCAAAAAATCAGCTATTTCATGAATATCTTTATTAACTTCAATTCTTTCTAAATCATGAGATTCACTATAATCATTAAGATAAATTTGTTTAAAATCATTAACTGCATTATAAGCTCTATCCGTATTTAAACCTTGTAACATACTTTTTAATAATTTTAAGGTTAATTGATCTAGTATAATCTGAAATAGGGAATCATATCTTTGATTTACTTTTAAATGAAGATTTAATAATTCAACATTTCTAATATTAACGATTAGATTAATGTTTTCTTTTTGATTTGCGACATACCAGTAATAACCATTAGCCAAAGAATAATTATCGAATACTTTATCATCAATCTGTATTGTATAATCCATAAACACCACCTCCTTTTAAACAAATTTATATAAACAAAGTTTTTTCAAATTAAATAGGGTGGCAATTTTGCCACCCTAAGAAATAAGGAGGGAGTAACTCTATTCATCATATACAATCATTACGTGAACAGATTCTGATCCTGATAGAAATGTCTGATTGATATCATAATATAAGATCTTTAATTCGATAATCTTATAATGATTATATTTATCCTGCAACCAAGAAATGACTTTCTTTTCTGTATCTTTATAGGTTTCAATTTTTACCATATTCTTTACCTCCTAGTATTAAGGTGATTAACACCTGTATTCTTTATACATCTTCGATCACTCCCATTCTTTCAAGAATTCCATTTAAATCATCTATATCCTGAAAATAAATGGTAGCTTTACCTTTACTTACCTTGACTTTCGTACAAAGACGATTAGTCATTATTTTGGTAACATATGAATAATCAACTTGTTCTTTTGGTTTTTCTTTATCTTCAATACCTTTTACCTTATTAATGTATTTTTGAGCAGTTCTTCCTTTGCAGCCTAAGAAACCAGCAATCCAGTCTCTGGTTTTCATACCAGTGGGTTTCATTGAATTATCTTCTTCAAGTAGATTTAATAAATCATTAGTAATAAGTTCTCTATCTTTATCAGTAAGCTCTTCTTGAGCATTGGACATATGAAGTTTTAATAGCTCTTCAGCATTGTTATTAACCTTATATATAAGACAGGGGATATCAGGATCAATTTCATCATTTTCTACCAATTGAATTAAAGCATGATATCTTCTTTCACCACCAATAAGCGTATATGTATCATCATTGTTGTCATAAACTTCTAATGGCTTTAGTAATCCGTATTCTTTGATGCTTTCTTTTAATACATCGATATTTCTTAAACGATTTTTATTGTTCATATCATTAGGAATAATATCATCAATATCAATTGTTTTAAGTACTGGTTTATTATTGATTTTTACAGGTTCATCAATAAGTTCGCTAAGCATGACTGATTCCTCCTTCAATTTCATTGATAAGCTGAATATAATCATCAGCTATCTTTGATTTGGAATCAATAATAACCTTTGTTTCCATACTTGAACGACTGGCAACAGCATCCTGATATCCAATAGTTGTTGTAAGAACATGGCTTGGATAGAATTCATGAATCTTTTTAATAAAATTGCTATAATCAGGTCTATTACCTCTAGGAATCATATTCATAAGAATTTGTATTTCATATTCTTTTTCATAATCATCTTCAAAATCAAATAACTCATTCATAGTATTGACCAATGCATCAAGTTCAAATAAGCCTGGTCTTAATGGAATAATGACCCTATTTGATGCAAACAGGCTGTTAACAGTAATATTATTAAAAGTAGGAGCATTATCTATCACAACAGCATCATAGTCTTTTCTTACTTCACGCAAGGCATTTTTGAGTTTCTTATGACCTAATCTTGTAGAACTGGAAATCATCTTATCAGTTTTAATCAGTTCAGTACCAAAAGAGGGGATAATGTCAACATTATCATATTTAGTATGATAGATGCAGTCATGAATTTCTTCTTTGTTTCCAAGCAATATATTATTGATATCTTTCTTTAAAACATCATTTTCCTTGATATACCGCTTAATAAATGATGTTGATTTCCTGATTGTGGTATTTTCAGGCACAATAAGATTATTGAATTCCTTTATGTTGAGCTTATGATACATATCAGAGAAATAACTAGTGGTATTTCCTTGTGCATCACAGTCTATAAGTAGAACCCTATTGTCTTTTCTGGCTAATCCAACAGCAAGGTTAATAGATATGGTGGTTTTACCCATGCCACCTTTTTCATTGATAATGCTTATAACTTCCATTTTAAAAATCTCCTTTCTGTTAAATAGTTTGTATATTTGGACAAAAGTAAATATAAAAACTATTTAAAAACACTATTAAATAAAATGTCATACAGAATAAGAGATTGTCGAACTCTTCGCCTGTTCCAGTTGCAAGTCCTAAGGCATTACACCAGAGCAATAGCTTTATCCCAAGCTACCATCATGACAGATGGGGGTATCATTATATCAGCTAATCATCATGGCTATTATAATCGACTGTTATAACTGTCATATCCTGTATTTCTATCGCTCTATTTTGTCTAAGGTACCTTTTACCTGCACAAAAATGTCATGGCGTACAAGTGTGACCAGCTCGATTAACTGACTTACGTGTTCTGATGACTATTCAATTGTCAAGGATCTCTTAGACTGTTATCAGCCTATTTCAAAATAGGAATAGTCACTGTTCTAAAATAGACTGATAACTATTCAATAACTGGATTGATGTTGGAAATATTATTCGTCCACCATTCGCTTATTATTTTCTTGATTTCTTCAATTTTTAATGATTGGTTATGTACAATTTCATCTAATGTCTCAATAAAATTAATAAATTTAAAATATTCATTCGATTCTTCAGTATATTTTCTTAATAATTGTTTTTGTAGATTCACCAGAATGTCATTGATGGTGTTTATGTATAGATTTTTCCTGTATAAACTCATTCTTATAGTTTTAGAATCATCTAGATTAACTGTAATTCTAGATATCACCATTCTTGATAACCAATTACTGCATAGTTCATTTGTAACCTGTACAACCTTGTTTTTAAGCTTCTGTACAAATTTCTTAAATGATGTATATTTAAAAATCTTCTTTTCAACGTATTCAACAGTTCTTTTTTCTTTGATGGCTTTACCATCATCATCATTAACGACTTCTCCTTTCCTGTGTTTTAAAACTGCATCAGGATCATTCTTCCTGCATAGCTTATTGGTTTGTTTGTTGTAGTAATAATCTCTGTTCCATTTTTTCTTTTTATTGATAGGTTTATCGTAAACATATCTGGTAAAACACATGATATGAACATAAGTACCTCTACCTTTGGTATTGAAGTAATAGATGTAAAGCAACTTCTTATATTGTTTGGATATCATCAACATGTATTGTTTAACAAACTCTTCATATTGATTTTCTTCAATTTCAAATGGAATCATGATACATAGGTGATAAGCATATATATTTCTATAGGCTGACTTACCATCTTTTCTTGGCTTATAATCTTTAAGATTGTTTTTCTTATAAGATAATATTTTTTCCATCTGTGATTCATAATCTGGAGTAGAAGCATAAAGTTTACCTTTATCTTTGATAAACGCTTTGGCATCTTCATATGAATCAATAGTCTCAAATATCAGAAACTGATTATTTGACAGCATTGTTTAGTTCTCCTTTCCCTTATAATTTAAATTGACATTCAAGCTTTGCTTGTATGTGTTTTATAAGGATGTTATTTTATTTTGATTTTTAAATTGACATTGAAGATTTTATCTTCAATGAATTTATTAAATTTTCAACAATTGTTGCTGATTGCATCATGATTGTTGTGAGAGATTCTTGAAATTTTTGCTAAAATAAACAAAAAAGTGGCCAGCAAATCTTATTGATTTGCTAGCCACTCAACTAAAAAAGGAGAGACTCGGTGTCTCTCCTTAAATCACTTAATATATAAATAAAAAATGATATAATTCCGAGATCACCGTAAAAAATTTATAAGTGATTTCAAAACTATATCTTGAGCAGGTCGGAGAATAGGAACTTAACCTATCCTCAAAATTTGCTCATTGTTAGGGCGGAGGATGAGAATCGAACTCACGAAATGCCGGAGCCACAATCCGGTGCGTTAACCACTTCGCCACCACCGCCATCTGTAGGCAAGAGTTATTATATAAGATTTGGTCATATTTGTAAAGAACTTTTTTTATTTTTTCAGGTGCCCATATTGTATCCTGATATCATTGATTATAATGTTAAGTTTAAAAATTTACATGGTGACCACAGGTGACCAGAGAGACCAAAAAGAGACCAAAGGGAGACCATAGGAGACCAAAAGAGACCATAGAATTACTAGCCTTAAATGAAAATCTTTATCTTTCTATTTAATTAAAACTAACATTATTAATTATAATTATGTTTCAATAGTTTAAGTAAAAGACATAAGCGTTGCTCTTTATATCTAAAACTTTAAATTATTATCGTAAGATTGTTTGTAACAAGTTACTTACTAAAGAATTAGAAGTTGTTTTA
>JAJQFG010000075.1 GCA_021201315.1 Erysipelotrichaceae bacterium | reverse complement strand
GCAAATTGTGCTTTTATATTTTTGACAAGTGAATCAGATGGTCTAGCATATTTTTAAATTTTAAAAAATTACTTTTTTCAAAATATGAAAATATATACAATAAGAAAAAGTTTAATTTAAATATAAAGGTTACAATTAATAAATGATTATAGTATTGCATATAATCAATTTGAAAAGATAAGTTATATATGTAAGATATAAGATTATATGATGGACAAAGGTAGACTTAAAGCTGCTAGAAATATTAGATTTAACTATAGATACGCTTAATGGCGTATCTTTTTAAATATAAAAACAAGATGTGCTTTATGCACATCTTATACTATTCATCAATAAGTGAGATATATCGTTTTAAAGCGTCTTGCCAAGATGGTAAACGTTTGAAGCCATGTTTGTCTAATTGTGTTTTGTTCATACGTGAATTAGAAGGACGTTTGGCTTTAGCAGGAAATGCATCAGATGATACTGGATTGACTTTGACATCAATGCCTGCTACACGATAGATTTCCTTCGTAAATTCATACCAAGAGCAATAACCTTCGTTTGTGGCATGATAGATTCCATAAGCATCACTTTGTATCATATCGACACAAAGTTTAGCTAAATCATATGTGTATGTAGGAGAACCTATTTGATCATTGACAACGTTGACTTCTCCTTTTTCTTTACCAAAACGAAGCATTGTTTTAACAAAGTTTTTACCATTGATACCAAATACCCAGGAAATACGAATGATAAAGTATTTTTGAAGTTTTTTGACTTCTAATTCACCTTCACATTTAGTTAAACCATAAACATTTAATGGCTCAGCTTCTCCATATTCATCCCAAGGTGTTTCTCCTTGACCATTGAAAATATAGTCAGTAGAGAAATACATGAGTGGTAAATCAAGTTTTTGGCATACTTTGACGATATTGGCAGTTCCATCTTTATTGACACGACGACATTGTTCAACTTTATCTTCTGCTAAATCTACTGCAGTCCATGCTGCACAATGAATGATAGCATCAACATTAGATTGGGTAATACAGGTATTAACTGATGTTTCATCAGTGATGTCCATTTCATCAATATCTACACCAATAGCTTCAATGTTTTCTTTTTTTAAGGCATTGACAATGTCATAGCCTAATTGTCCTTTGACACCTGTTACTAGTACTCTCATTCACTGACTCTTCCTTTATCAATATACATTTTTTGGAAATAGTTTTGGTATTCTCCAGATAAAATGTTTTGCCACCATTCTTTGTTGTTTAGATACCATTCAATGGTTTGTTGGATGCCTGTATCAAAGTTGTATTTTGGTTTCCATCCTAGTTCTGTTTCTAATTTTGTAGGATCAATGGCATATCTTCTATCATGTCCTTTTCTATCAGTGACAAATTGAATGAGACTTTCAGGTTTATCTAAAGCTTTTAGAATAGTTTTAACAACCTCTAAATTAGTTCTTTCATTATGCCCGCCAACATTATAGACTTCCCCTACTCTTCCTTTTCTAACAATCAAATCAATAGCAACACAATGATCATAAACATGAAGCCAGTCTCTTACATTAGCGCCATCACCATAAACAGGTAATGATTCATCAGCTAAAGCTCTTGATATCATTAATGGAATCAATTTTTCAGGAAAATGATATGGTCCATAGTTATTACTACAACGACTAATGGTTACAGGTAATCCATAAGTACGATGATAAGCTAATACAAATAAGTCAGCTGATGCCTTAGAAGAACTATAAGGACTTGATGTATGTAGTGGTGTTTCTTCAGTGAAGAATAAATCAGGTCTATCTAATGGTAAATCACCATAGACTTCATCTGTAGATACTTGATGATATCTTTTAATACCATAGGTATTGCATGCATCAAGTAGGGTTGTTGTTCCCATGACATTTGTTCTAACAAAGCTTTCAGGATCTTCGATACTTCTATCAACATGACTTTCAGCTGCAAAGTTGATGACAATATCAAACTTTTCTTTAGCAAATAAATCAAAAATAAACTTTCTATCAGCGATATCACCTTTAATAAACTTATAATTAGGTTTTCCTTCAACTGGTTTACAAGTCTCTAAATTTCCTGCATAAGTCAATAAATCCAAATTCACAATCATATCCTCTGGATATTTATTCACCATATAATGCACAAAATTACCACCAATAAAACCAGCCCCACCAGTTACTAATATCTTCATGATATACCTCCATAAACAAATTGATTATCAGAATTCTCTAAAGTAGGTCCTACCTTATCCTTTTCACTTAAAACAGGTTCAATCCCATTAAGTAAACTACCCCAATCCACATTCACAGTTGGATCATCATAACGCATACCACCTTCTGATTCCTTATTATATACATTATCTACTTTATATCTAAACTCAACATCATCACTCAAAGTTAAAAAACCATGAGCAAAACCTCTAGGAATAAAGAACTGTCTATGATTCTCATCACTTAATTCCACAGATACCCATTGTCCAAATGTTGGACTACCTTTTCTAATATCCACTGCTACATCAATAACTCTACCTTTACTACATGATACAAGCTTAGCTTGAGCATATGGTGGATTTTGCCAATGTAATCCTCTTAAAGTTCCTTTTTGACTACTAAAAGACATATTATCCTGCACAAACTCTGTTGTAACACCAATTTTTTCATATTTAGGCTTATTATATGTTTCAGTAAAATAACCTCTATGATCACCAAAAACATCTGTTTCTATAATCAATACCCCAGGAATTTTCGTTTCAATTGCTTTCATTAATCCAAATACTTCCCTTCTAAAACATCTTTCAAATATTTACCATATTGATTCTTACTATATAACTCCACTGCTTTAATCAAATCATCTTGCGTAATCCAATGATTCATATAAGCAATTTCCTCCAAACATGCTACCTTTCTATGAGAATGTGTTTCTATCGTCTTAACAAAATTAGTTGCATCAACCAAAGACTCATGTGTACCAGTATCCAACCATGTAAATCCTTGACCTAATAATGTTACTTCCAAATTACCTTTTTCTAAATAAATACGATTCAAATCTGTAATCTCATATTCTCCTCTAGCACTAGGTTTAATACTCTTAGCATATTCAACAACATTTTCATCATAAAAATATAAACCAGTCACTGCATAATTAGATTTAGGAACTTTAGGTTTTTCTTCAATAGAAATCGCTTTACCATCAC
This sequence comes from Erysipelotrichaceae bacterium, assembly GCA_021201315.1. Taxonomy (GTDB): domain Bacteria; phylum Bacillota_I; class Bacilli_A; order Erysipelotrichales; family Coprobacillaceae; genus JAJQDJ01. The sequence goes on along the minus strand of JAJQFG010000075.1, from coordinate 5,707 downwards.
TATCAAACTCAACCACACCAAATCTTTCAGGATCATCTACATAATAACCAAAAACAGTAGCACCATACTTCTTATTAGCAGCTTCCTTTAAACGCTTTGTTAAACCATGTCCATGGAAAATATTATCACCTAAAATCATAGCACAACTATCACCATCAATAAATTCTTCCCCTAATATAAATGCTTGTGCTAAACCATCAGGAGATGGTTGAACTTTATAAGATAAATGAATACCAAATTGATGCCCATCTTTCAATAATTCTTGAAAACGTGGTGTATCATCAGGTGTAGATATAATTAAAATATCTTTGATTCCTGCATTCATTAAGATACTTAATGGATAATAAATCATAGGTTTATCATAAATAGGTAATAATTGTTTACTTGTGACTTGTGTAAGTGGATATAATCTAGTACCACTACCACCTGCTAAAATAATGCCTTTCATTTAAATCCTCCTTATACAAGCAAAATATAAACCATGACGTAACGTCATGGTCAACACTTATTTTTCACAATAAACAATCCTGCATCCTTTGTAATATACATCGGTTTTTTCATCTTTCTAGCAACATATTTTTCAAATCTTGGATAATCTTTTAAGATATATTCACTCTGATTACCATGGCACGATAAAATATATTGAATTATATCATGATAACTATCTACTAAAAGATAATCATCATAATGTAACATATCAATATGATTAAAATATGGATGTAAAATATCATAGCCATTCTCTAAACCAAAAATATCATATAATGATACATTAGATAATGTAATCTTAGTATCATATTCCTTAACTAACTCTGTTATTTCCTTCATATGCTTTTGACCATAGGTACTAGCATATAACTTTCCTCCTGGTTTTAAAACTCTACGTATCTCTTTTAACACCTTAGATATATCACCAACATAAAACAACACATGATTAGCAATAACCACATCAAATGTTTCATCACTACAAGGCATATCCTGAGCATCAAAACATTGATAAGTAATATTAGATATATGTGATAGATTCTTAAAAGCATCATTAAGCATCCCCAAAGAAACATCCGATAAAACAATCTCTAAACCATCTAACTTATCCTGATTCATCATCCATAATTGACCATTACCACAACCAATCTCTAAAATCTTCATGCCTTCTTTTAAATCATATTGCTGAAATAACCATTCAAACCAAGATAAAGGATTTTGTGAATACTTCTCATGTAAGTGTATACGTATATTCACATTATTAGAATTCTTATATTGTTCTACCAATTCCTTTTCCATAGAATCAAAATTAATACGATCCCATACTTCTTTCCAATCAATATTCTCATTATCTTTAATATAATTTTGCGTTTTTTCTAATGATTCTTTAATATTATTTAGATTCTCTATTTTCTTATCAATCATTTGTTTTTGTAAATCCAATGATTCCTGTAAAGATAATGTATTATCATTAATAATTTGTGCAAATATATCATTTAAAGAAAAACCCAAAGATTTTAATGACAATATCTTTTGTAACTTAATAAAATCTTTATCTGTATACAAACGATAACCATTATCAGCAATCTTTGATGGTTTCAATAAACCTATTTGATCATAATACCTAATCGTACGAATCGAAAGATTCGCCATCTTCGCAAATTCACCAGTTTTATAATATTTCATGTTATCACCAAGGTTATTATGACATTTTTAGATGATTTAAGCAATGATGAAAAATATTCAATACTAATTTAATATCCAGTAAAATTGCTAATCAAATTTTAAATAATACAAAAACAAAGTATCGAAAAATGAGATTCAAAAGAAACGATGTTGATCAAATTGTTATATATAATATCACCTGTAAAAAGTATTGAGTGAAGTAGTATTAATGGATATATATACACCTACAAATATTTCAAAACAAAAAAATATGGTTGTTGCATATGTATTAAGAATGGTGAATAAATATTCTCAAGATAAATCAATAGAATCAATTTTAAGAAAACGGTGGTAACTCTAAGAGACCCATTGCGAAAAAAATGTCATTTTATTATAAAATGACATTTTTTTATAACAATATTTTAATAAAGCAATTTAAATTGTATCATAATCCGTTAATTGATCAATAAAATAAGGACGATCATAATCATTAATCTCTAATGCATCTAATGTTTGTTCAATAGTTAAAGATAAATTTTTCATAATTTTTCTAGCAGATTCAAGCTTACCTTCATTTATCATAAAACCAGACATATTACACATACCAAAAACCTCCTCGTTTATTTCCTCTGTCATCATTATACCATACTTATCTTCAAACAGCAATTTCTTTTCATCAGATGTTTTACTATTTGTAAATAATAAGCTAAAGAAACCATTAATTGATTGATCATTTTCATCATATTGTTTTTCTGGATATAGCAAGATGATATTTGATAAATCAATGTCACTTTTTATTTTCTTAATTCTCTTTTTAATAAACTCAAGCATGGCTTTACTATAATTTTCATACTTTCTTCCAACTTCTTTGTAGTCATAACCGATGGTAGCAATGACACCATCATCCATTTTAGCATGATTACACATAATCCATATGGAATATACTTTTTTCAAATCACCAAAATTGGATTTTTCAAAATCAATGTTCTTTTGTCTTGATAATAAGCGTGCATTATTATAGATAGCTCTCATTGTCAAAGGATATCCTGGATAGCCATCGTTTTGTGGTTCGATGTTGATAATAAGTCCAACCTTATTTTGACTATTAAGTATTGAACTATCCATTCTAGCTAAAACGTCATAAGCAATCTTCGCACCAGATACAGATATATCTTCTTCACCTATGATAGCAGGATTTTTTATAAAATAATCAATAAGATCTTTAATACTGGTGTTTTCACATTCTTTGACACAGCTTTTAACAATATAAGCTAGTATCTGAGGATCGGATAATATCTTCTTACATTGTTCATCAAATTGTGCTTTTTTATCAAGTTCATCAGCTATGATATTTTGTACTTTCATCTTTGTATCACCTCAAAACAACTATAACATACAAAACAAAAAACACCAAATTTCTAGAAAATGTCCCGATTTGTCTCAAAATAAGGACAAAACCAACTAAAACGAAAGACAATATATTATCATTTTGTCCCTAATTGTCTCATTTTAGGGACAAAACCCTAAAATTTGGAAAGCCAAAATAATAAAAAAACATTTAAATAATATTAATAATCATAATAATTTATAATAATCAAATTAATTAATCGTATAATAAATATTATTTAGTAATACTATAGCATCTTACTATAAATAACAATTTAAAAAGATACGCCGTTAGGCGTATCTATGTTTGATTGTTTCATAATCAGTTAATTGATCAATAAGCCAAGGACCATTCTCTTCAATTTGCTCTTCTGTCATTATTATATCTTACAATATTCTATAAAAGATTCTTGATTTGCTACAAAGAAAGAGTATATTTCATTTATATTGAATTATTTGACATTTGTGTTTCTTATAATCTTTATTTTCGCTATCGGAATTATAAGTTATGCCTACTAATAATATTTCTTTACAAGCTTTAACTTTATCTACATAATTCTTGTTGATTATTTGATCAATAGCTTCTTGCGTTGTACCATTAACCTTCAACTCTACAACAATAGCAGGAATATTAGATCTTTGTGGTATGAATATCATATCACATCTACCCTTGCCTGTTGGCTCTTCACGTTTAATTTTATAAAACTTTCTAGCATATATATAACATACAGTTAATAAGCAAGCTAGACTATTTTCGTCATTATAGTGAAATAAATCAATTTCCTTATCATGAGCTTTTTCAATCATATTCGCTAATAATTCTTCATCTTTATTTTGTGTAGCCTTTAAAACAATCTTACTCTGTTTAACAATCTCATTGTAGTCACCCATATCTTTTCTATTTAATATTTTCTCAAATTTAAGCATTAGCTCATGATTAGGAATATATAAATAACCATCATGATAAGTTAAAAAACCAAAAATAACCATTGATGATAGTATTTCATCTCTTGCATCTAAATTATCATCTTTTTCTAAATATTCTACTAAATCAACCTCTACAGGAATACCAGCTACCAACTGTACAATATCATCTCTAATATCATCCACATTATCTTCAATACAATCTGCTATTTCACTCATCGGACCTGTAGATGTCCAATAGTTATCACAATATTCTCTATCAAAAGCACTTGATACACTTCGTGGATTAAAAAGCTTTTTTTCAGTACACGTGTAATATCCATCATACCAGTACTCTAAATCTTCATATTTTAACTTTGGATATTGTTTACATAAATCTTTGACTTCATCCTCGGTAAATCCAAAAAATTCATCATATCTTCTATCATTTATAAAATTAAATTCTGAAAAATTATTTAATGCTGAACCAGAAGAATATTTAACAATAGGTAGTATTCCAGTCATATATGCTAATCGGACTGAAATCTTATCTTTTATAAGATCTTTTAAAAACTCTAAATAATCAATTCTATTCTTTTCATTAATAAAATCTTTATAAAATATGCTATCCCATTCATCCAATATAAATATAAATGAATCTTTTGTCTTTCTTAAAACTGAACTCATTGGATCAGTTGGTAATATATTAACATTATAATGATCTTTAATATCTGATATAATATTATCTTGTATATATTTTTTATATTCTTCATATGAAGAACAATCTTTAGGCATAACACTAAAATCTATATATATAACATTATATTGATTAAGATGCTTGGTATAATTATCTGTTTGAGATATTTTAAAATTATCAAAAATATCTTTTGTATCATATCCTTTAGTGTAATATGCTGCCAACATATTAGCATTATAAGTTTTACCAAAACGTCGCGGACGAGTTACACAGATATAATTAAAATCAGTCTTATCTATATAACGAGATACTATATCAATCATCATAGTTTTATCAACATATATATTATTATTTATATGTCTTTCAAAACGGTAGATAGGATCAACTATATTTAAATATTCCATAATATCATCCTCCTGTTATCATTATAAACTATTTCTTTTGTTTATTCTATATTATTATATTTACAAAACCTAAAAATCATTAGTGATCGTTAAAGCTTATTCCACTTATTTGCCCAGGTACCAGTAGTACTTGATCTGCACCTACATCATTGTTGTCTTTATAGGCTTCATTTTGTGTAATTAGGATTATTTGTGAATCATTCATACTTGCTGATTTTTCGTCTATATTATAATCGATTGCTATAAATTGAATAATGAAATTTTATTAGCCATAAAATAAGTATAACGATAATAACTCTATGAAGCACATTGTTAAAAAAATGTATTTGTATAAAATAATTTAAATCGTTTCATAATCCGTTAACTGATCGATAAACCAAGGACGATCTTCTTCGATTTTTAAAGCATTTAAAGCCTGTTCTATAGTTAAATCTAATGTTTCCATTATATTTCTAGCAGCTTCAAGTCTAGTTCTATCCATTATATAATCTGACATCTTACACATAATACCAATCTCCTCAATTTACTTATCTGTCATTATTATACCACAAAATTATACTTATAGCAATTATACATTTGCTTAAAATAACTATTTAAAAAGATACGCATTAAGCGTATCTATTGTTCTATTGTTTCATAATCCGTTAACTGATCAATAAACCAAGGGCGA
>JAJQFG010000033.1 GCA_021201315.1 Erysipelotrichaceae bacterium | reverse complement strand
AGAACCGAATAGTATGGTACAAATAATACTTATGATAAAGAATATTTGTTGAGTCGTTATATTTGTATTTTTTGTCTTATTTAAATAAAAATCATTCAATAGTAGCATATCTTCTAAGGATGGTTCATTTTCATTATTTTCCCAAGAAATAATGTTATGTTAATACTTAATGATAATTCATTGATTGTACAATGATTACTTTCCCTTAATTCTTTTAATTTTTTACCTATGTTCATTTTGTTTTCCTCCTTCTATAAATATTATATTGATTTAGTGTGGAATTCTTGTGAAAAAATTTTCTTTTCTAAGTATGAAAAATATATTCATATACGTCAATACATGATAAAATATTTTTGTATTAGAAAACCGAGTAAGATTATTTGATTTGAATCAAATTTTTTTGTATACTTTTTTGGTATAAAGGGAGGAAGATGCTTTGAAGGGGTTACAGATGAAGTACAATTTTGTACATATTCTATATTGGATAACATCTTGTACTGTTTATGGTTATGTTGCAGTGTATTTACAATATAAGGGATTGAGTAATACACTTATTGGTATTGTTACTGGTGGAGCTGCTTTGTCATCCGTTTTTGTTTCACCATTTATTTCTTCGTTATTATCAAAGATTAAAGGTTTAACAATTAAAAAATTGATGACAATTCTTTACTTATTAATGTTTGTATTTTTTGAATCAATGAATCTGTTCTCTTTACCTACATTTTTATTGATGGGTTTATATATTGCTTTGATTTGTATGATGGCCTCTGTTGTACCTATTTTATCAATGATATGTATGAATTATATAAAAGGTGGAGAATATGTTGATTTTGGATTATCTAGAGGTATGGGGTCATTATCTTATGCAATTAGTGCATTTGTATTGGGGCAACTTATTGAGATAATCAATGCATCTATTATAGGGTGGGTTCATCTTATATCCTCTCTTGCATTATTAGCATTGCTTTATTCTATGCCTGATAGTGATATTCAAGGTGAAGAATCATCAAAAGAAGAAGGCTCTATATTTGATTTATTTAAGAAATATAAGGTATTTGTATTAATATTATGCGCTTTTGCCTTTCAATTTGGTGCTGCTTCATCACTTTCTACTTATTTGGTAAATATTGTTACAAATTTAGGTGGAAGTACCTCATTGTATGGAGTTGCCATATTTGCCATGGCAGCTAGTGAATTGCCATTTATGGCCATTACCCATACATTGCTTAAGAAATATAAAAGTGAAACGATTATATTGGTTGCATCGTTCTTCTATTTATTAAGAAATTTTACGATTAGTTTTGCACCTGCCTTACCAATATTGATTGTTGGTATGATGTTTCAAGGTATTTCCTATGGCATGTTTACAGCAACTATTACTTATTATGTGAATGATTATTTAGATGCAAGTGATCAAATGATGGGGCAAACTTTGATTGCCATGATGTCTACTGGATTAGGATCATTTGTAGGTAATGTGATAGGAGGTGTATTACAAGATACATTTGGTTTAATTAGTATGAAACTATTTTCGTGTACATTAACTGTGATAGGTTTTGCTATTATGCTTATGACATTAAAAGGCAAAACTGGTAAAGTTAATACTGCAGAAAGAGCTTATTACTAATACCACAATGAACTTGTGGTATTTTTTATGTTGTGATATGATACGTCAAAGAAGGTGATAGTATGAGTAAAGGACATTATTTAACATATTTATTAAGACATCATCCTGAAGATGAAGACTTGGATATGGATATTCATGGTTATGTCAAAGTAGATCAATTATTAGATAAGCTTTCTTTGACAAGATCTCAATTAGATCAAATAGTGGTTACTGATAATAAACAACGTTTTAAATATAGTGATGATGGTTTATTCATTAAAGCCTGTCAAGGACATAGTATACCTTGGGTGATACCAGAACTTACGTATAAAAATCCACCTGATATTCTATATCATGGTACAACACATGAAGCTTATCAACTCATATTGGAAACAGGATATATTAGCAAAATGAAAAGACATGCTGTTCATATGCAAGCAACGATGGATAAATCCATTCAATCAGCTACAAGATGGCATAAGACACCTGTTGTTTTAGAAATCGATGCTCATCAAATGGTACAAGATGGTTATGAATTTGGCGTGTCAGATAATGATGTATGGTGTATTAATCAAGTGCCTATTCAATATATCAAACAAGAAATATTTATCAAAAAATAGCACCAATGATGCTATTTTCTATTTTGGATACCCCATTCACATAATTGATCCAATACTTTAACTAAAGAATGACCTCTTTCAGTTAAAGAATATTCTACCTTAGGTGGTATTTGTGGATATACATGTCGTTCAATAAGATCGTCTGCTTGTAATTCTTTTAAGTTTTGACTTAAAGTTTTATCAGAAATCTTTTTCAAATATCTTTGCATTTCATTGAATCTAACAGGTTCGTATTCCATCAAGCAATAAAGAATAATCGGCTTATATTTACCAGATATAAGAGATAATGTATAGCTGTATCCAGTATCTTCAAAATTAGCGTTTTCAATGGTTTTACTCATTACTTTCCTCCAGGTAAGTACCTAACATAAAAGTGGGTACTTGTTTTAAATATGGTTTAATGATAACATGGTTTTAGTCATAAAACAAGGAGGATTAATAATATGAGAAAAAATATTAAAGTGACTGAAGCTATTTTTCCGATGCCAGTATTAATGATTGCTACTTATAATGAAGATGGTAGTGTTGATGTGATGAATGCTGCTTGGGGTACCATGCAAGCAAGAGATCATGTGGTTTTAAGTTTGACAGAAACCCATAAAACAGTGAAGAATATGAAAGAAAGAAAAGCTTTTACTGTTAGTATTGCAGATGTTTCACATGTTATTGAAGCTGATTATTTTGGGGTTGTATCTGCTAACAATACTCCAAACAAATTTGAAAAAAGTGGTTTAACTGCTTTTAAATCAGAAAATGTTGATGCACCAATTATCAAGGAATTTCCATTATGCATGGAATGTGAATATGTAGAATATCAAGATGGTCCATATGGATGTGGCGTTATAGGCAAAGTTGTGAATGTAAATGCAGATGAATCTGTTTTAGAAGATGGCAAAGTTAATATTTCTAAAGTAGGAGCAATAGCTTTTGATCCTTATACTCATGGTTACTATAAAGTAAGTGAAAGAGTAGGAGAAGCATTTAAAGATGGATTGAAACTAAAATAACTTTTTGCAACAAAAGTATTAAAAATTATTGTAAAAAAAAATAAAATGTGTATAATAAAAGTGAAAGGGAACTATCGATAAGCGATTGTTTCTTAAATAAATAAAATCTTTTGATAATCGCCCATATTTTCAAGGTTCAGGGCGATTGTTTTTTGCTTCCATTTTTACAGTCAATAATAACTATTATCAATGTCGCGAATGCACAAAGCATAAGCACAAATTCAATAAGTATACTGAAAGTAACCATTTTAATCCTCCAAGCAGCCTGTATTTCTTAAGTTAAGATTACGATATGAAGACACTGCCATTTCTTCCAAAGAATGATAATGGAAACAATCGCCTATCACCTATGATAGTCCCTTAAAGCAATTATATCATATTTCAGTAATAATCAAAATATAAAAATTGCTAAATAACAATAAAATAAAGCAAATATTTATAACGAAATATTGCAAGAATCTTTAAAACGTGTATAAGTAAGTTTGAAAGGAAGTTTTTGATATAAGATTGTATTGTTTCCATTTATATAATTAATAAAAACTATTATCAATGTTGCAAATGCATGGTGCATAAGAACAAATTCAATAAATATACTGAAAGTTACCATTCCTTTCAAAGACTTATAACGAAAATATCTCTTGATAAAAAATAATAAAATTGATAAAAAACTCTTGCATCATAAGACTGTTTTGGCTATACTATATACTTGAAAATGAAGGGAATGAGAAGTATGAAAGCGAAGACTATGACACAAAAACATATGATTGATGATAATACTTTTTATTCTTATTTTTTATATTTGGTGGGACATATCATTTAATTTGATATGTTTTTTTATGAGTATAGGAGGCACTTATGAAGGCTTATTTAATTTTAGAAGATGGTCATGTTTTTGAAGGTGAACATTTTGGAGTGGAAAAAGAAATCGTGAGCGAATTTGTTTTTAATACTTCAATGACAGGTTATTTGGAAGTATTAACAGATCCCTCATATGCAGGTCAAAGTGTTGTCATGACTTATCTATTAATAGGAAATTATGGGGTATGTTTAGAAGATCAGGAATCTAGAAAGCCATATGTAGAAGGTTTTGTAGTGAATGAACTTGCCCGTTTAGGTAGTAATTTTAGAAAGAATCTAGATTTAGAAGAATATTTACTACAACATGATATTCCAGGTATTCAAGGTATTGATACAAGATATTTGACTAAGCTTATTAGAACCGATGGTTGTATGAATGGTATGATTACAACAACACATTATGATAACTTAGATGAAGTCATGGAACGTATTAAGGCTTTTAAAGTAACTGGAGTGGTAGAGAAAACAACATGTGATAAACCTTATACAATAAGTGATGGCGATTTGAAAGTTGCTTTATATGATTTTGGAGCTAAAAACAATATTGGAAAAGAACTAGCGAATAGAGGCTGTGCAGTTACAATTTATCCTGCATCCACAAAAGCATCTGTTATATTGAATGAAAACTATGATGGTATTATGTTGTCAAATGGACCAGGAGATCCTGAAGAATGTGAAGATATTATCCATGAAATGCAAATTCTTGCAAAAAGCGGAAAACCAATCTTTGCGATTTGTTTAGGACATCAATTAATGGCTTTAGCACATGGCTTTAAGACTGAAAAAATGGTATATGGACATCATGGTGCTAATCATCCAGTTAAAGATTTAAATACAAATACAGTTTACATATCTACACAAAATCATAACTTTGTGGTTGTAGAAGATCAAATAGATCCAAGTATTGCGAAACCTTGGTTTAAAAATGTTAATGATGGAACAATTGAAGGCTTAGAATATATCAATGAAAATATTAGAACTGTGCAATTCCATCCTGAAGCATGTGCTGGACCTTTAGATACTGGTTTCTTATTTGATGAATTTATTGAAATGATGGGAGGTCATCCAAATGCCTAAAAGACAAGATATTAAAAAAGTATTGGTTATTGGTTCAGGACCAATCATCATTGGACAGGCAGCAGAATTTGATTATGCAGGAACACAAGCTTGTCGAGCTTTAAAAGAAGAGGGTGTTGAAGTTGTATTAATTAATTCTAACCCTGCAACCATTATGACTGATAAGGATATTGCTGATAAAGTTTATATTGAACCTTTAACAGTACCAGTTGTTAAACATTTAATAGAAGTTGAAAAACCTGATAGTATATTACCAACGCTTGGTGGACAAAATGCTTTAAATATAGCTATGGCCTTAGCTGATGAAGGATTCTTAAAAGCTCATGATGTAGAAACAATAGGAACAAATACCGATACAATTAAATTAGCTGAAGATAGATTAGAGTTCAAAAACTTAATGGAAAGAATTCATGAACCAGTGGCGGCTTCTGTAGTTGTTAATCATGTAGATGATGCTTTGGAATTTGCAGAGGAAATAGGTTATCCAGTGGTTGTAAGACCAGCTTATACATTGGGTGGTACTGGTGGAGGTATTGCACACAATGAAAAGGAACTTCATGATATTTGTAGTAATGGTTTAAGATTATCAAGAGTATCTCAATGTTTGATTGAAAGATGTATCGCTGGTTGGAAAGAAATCGAATATGAGGTCATGCGTGATAGTCATGGTAACTGTATTACAGTATGTAATATGGAAAACTTAGATCCTGTAGGAGTACATACAGGTGATAGTATTGTAGTTGCACCTTCACAAACTTTAGCTGATAAAGAATATCAGATGCTTAGAAGTTCTGCTTTAAATATTATTACAGCATTAGATATCAAAGGTGGATGTAATGTTCAATTTGCATTGGATCCAGATAGTTTTGAATATATTGTTATTGAAGTTAATCCAAGAGTATCTCGTTCATCTGCTTTAGCTTCTAAAGCTACAGGTTATCCAATTGCTAAATTAGCTGCTAAAATAGCATTAGGTTATACATTAGATGAAATTGTTAATGCTGTTACAGGTAAAACGTATGCCTCTTATGAACCAACATTGGATTATATTGTATGTAAGATTCCAAAATGGCCATTTGATAAATTTGTAGGAGCATCTAGAGAATTAGGAACACAAATGAAAGCGACTGGAGAAGTTATGAGTATTTGTAATAACTTTGAAGGTGCGTTAATGAAAGCTATTCGATCATTAGAACAAAATGTTTATGATTTACATTTGAAAGAAATTGATTGTCTAGATCATGATCAATTAAGAAAGAAACTTAAAGATGTTGATGATCATCGTATCTTTGCAATAGCTGAGGCTTTAAGAAAAGGCATCAGCGAAGAAGAAATTCATGATATTACTAAGATTGATATTTGGTTTATTGATAAAATTAAACATTTGGTTGAAGTAGAAAATCGCATCAAATCAGAACCATTAACACCTGAATTATTAAAAACTGCTAAACGTTTAGAATTCCCTGATTTAGTAATTGCGCAATATACAGGTAAAACAACTGAAGAAATTCATCAAATGCGTAAAAACAATAATATTGTTGCAGCCTTTAAAACAGTTGATACATGTGCAGCAGAATTTGATGCTTCAACACCTTATTATTATTCAGTATATGGTGGATACAATGAAGTTGATCCACAGGATCAAAAGAAAAAGATTATGGTACTAGGTTCAGGTCCAATTCGTATTGGCCAAGGAATTGAATTTGATTATTGTTCAGTTCATTGTGTATGGGCATTAAAAGAAGCTGGTTATGATACAATTATAGTTAATAATAACCCCGAAACAGTTTCTACTGACTTTGATATTGCGGATAGATTATATTTTGAACCATTAACAGCTGAAGATGTTGAAAGTATTGTAGATATTGAAAAACCAGATGGGGCTATTGTTCAATTTGGGGGACAAACAGCAATCAAACTGACTAAAGCATTGATGGAAATGGGTGTTCAAATTTTAGGAACATCTGCGGATAATGTTGATGCGGCAGAAGATAGAGAAAGATTTGACGAAATCTTAGAAAAATGTCATATTGCTAGACCTCGTGGTTCAACAGTATTTACTACAGAAGAAGCAATAAAGGTTGCTAATGAAATTGGTTATCCAGTATTAGTAAGACCTTCTTATGTATTAGGTGGAGCTGGTATGGAAATTGCCTTGAATGATGGTGATATTAAGAAGTTTATGAAAATTGTAAATCGTCAATATCAGGAGCATCCAATTTTGATTGATAAATACTTAGCTGGTAAAGAAGTTGAAGTAGATGCTGTATGTGATGAAGATGGTATTTTGATTCCAGGTGTTATGGAACACGTTGAACGTGCAGGTGTTCATAGTGGTGATAGTATTTCAGTTTATCCAACTCAAAAATTAAAACCTGAAATTAAAGAAGTGATTGCTGATTATACAGCAAGACTTGCGAAAGCTTTACATGTTATTGGTTTAATTAATATTCAATTTATTGTCTATGAAGATCAAGTTTATGTCATTGAAGTTAATCCTCGTTCTTCACGTACGATTCCATATATTTCTAAAGTCACAGATATTCCTGTTGTAGATGTTGCGACACATGTCATTATGGGTAAATCTATTAAGGAACAAGGTTATGAATATGGTTTACAACCTGAAAAAGAGACAATCGCGATTAAGATGCCAATCTTTTCATTTGAAAAGATTACAGGTGCAGAAATTAGCTTAGGTCCTGAAATGAAATCAACAGGTGAAGTTTTAGGTATTTCTAAAGACTTTGATGAAGCCATATATAAAGCATTCTTAGGTGCAGGTGTGAATTTGCCAAAACGTAAAAATATTATTTGTACTATTAAAGATTCATCTAAAGAAGAATTCTTACCAATTGCTAAACAATATTATATGTTTGGTTATGATTTATATGCTACTCAAGGTACATATAATTTCTTAAAAGCACATGGTGTACCGGTTCATATTGTTAATCGAATTGATGCTAAGAGTAATACATTATTTGACTTAATGTTAACTGATACTGTAGACTTAGTTATTGATATTCCTACAAGAAATAATAACTTAAAAGATGGATTCATGATTAGAAGATTTGCAGTCGAAGCAGGTATTCCTATTTATACATCATTAGATACAGCTCAAGCACTTATCAATTGTTTGGAAAAACGTCATAAAGGTGATGTATCATTAATTGATATTACAAAACTGAAATAGGCAGCATAGCTGCCTTTTAAAATACGAAAAACAGATGTTAACGATACCTAAATTAAAAAAATTCAATTTAGGTATCGTTAACTTGAAAATAACTAAAAAATTGGGTATACTGATATTGGAGATGATGAACATGCAATTGTTTATAAGGGAAAAATATTTAAAAACAATAAGACCATTTTATAATTCTGATATCATTAAAGTAATCACAGGTATTAGAAGATGTGGGAAATCATGTATTATGAAGACCATTATTAATGAATTAAATAATAATGGTATAGATGACTCTCAAATTATTTATATTCCTTTGGATATGCGAGGATTTAAAAATATTGATACACCTGAAAAATTAGAGAATAAAATAGAAGAATGTATTAATATTAACAATTATGAATTTTATTATTTATTGATTGATGAAGTTCAAAATGTCAAAGAATTTGAAAAAGTTGTACAAGCCTATCAGGAAGAAGGTTTTTCTATTTTTATTACAGGATCGAATTCCTATTTGTTAAGTGACGAAATATCGACTAAATTAACAGGTCGTTATATAAATTTTGAAATTTATACATTGGATTTTAAAGAATACATTGATATGAAGAGTTTCTATA
>JAJQFG010000059.1:3839-9312 GCA_021201315.1 Erysipelotrichaceae bacterium | reverse complement strand
TAAATATATTATGAATTGTGAAATTTTTTCTTGACAAAGGTCACTTCATAACAGGGGATTTATAAAATATATTTTTTCTGGTGAAAAATTTCATGGAAATACTATTTCTATACAATATATTTTATAAGGGAAAACGTATGAATAAAACATGTAAAGATTGTCATTTTGGTTATACCTAATATTTTTTAATGTTATTTTTGTAAGTGCTAATATTGAGTATTAGCTTGTTATATAGTTTTGTTATGCTTTTTTAAGCATATAAAGGGATTGGAAGGAGAAAGAAAAATGAAACCAAAGACGATAAAGAAATTATTATCCGTTGTACTTTCATTAGTTATGATACTAGGTTTAGCAACCAATGCGAGTAGTGCTAAAGCTGAAAGTATTAGTTTCAATAATTATCTTAGTAGTGTGACTATTGATGGTAGTGATGCTAGTGAGATAGAAGAATTGAAAGCGGATAGTACTCATACTCTTGAGTTAAAGACAGATGCCATAACAATATCTGATTTAACGGGAGCTGGAGATTATGAGATTAGTTTACCTGATGGTATTGCTGTAGAGAATATAGCTTCTACAGATATATATGCATCTATAGATGGTAATTCTACTAAAGTAGGTTCATATACTGTATCTAGTAATAAGATAAACATTACTTTAGATAATCTCATATCTGAAGATGAAAATGGAGAAGTAACAACAGATGTTAATACAACATCAAGTTATTCATTTACACTTGATGTTACTATGAATGCAACTTTTGATGGTACTACTACTTCATTTAAGTTTAGTGATAGTATTACTAAGACTGTATCTTATTATGTAGAAGAAACTACTACAGATAATGAAACAGAAGAAGATAATACAACTTCTAATAATTTATTAGGTTCTTCTAAAACATCTGATGCAGATGCAGTACAAGCACTTATTGATGCTTTACCAGATGTTAGTGAGTTAGCATCAATGACTACTAATGAATTAAATGAAGTAAATACAGCTCTTGATGCTGCAAATGATGCTTATTATGAATTATCTGATGAAGATCAAGCTTTAGTTGATGATTCTAAGTTAGCTGAGTTGTATAATTATTTTAGTGGTGCGATAAGTACGGTGGATGATAGTGGTAGTAATTCTATAACTACTGTTGATGCTACAAGCTATTTTAATTCTGCAACTTCAACAGCAACAGTTAATAGTACTAGTACATTTATAGATCAAACTGCATCATCTTCTACAATAACAACTTCAAGTGGAGATGCAACAACGATTATTGAAAATGGAGAATCATATCAGATTATTTTTAACCTTGAATTTGTCGATGGAACAGTATCTACTAATACTGTATATACTATTGATTTAAGCGAAATAAGTAAATATTTGAATATTGATACATCTGATATACCTACTAGTGCTTCAGAGGCAGGTACGATTACATATGGAGAAATTGTTATTGGTTATTGGTATTTGGGATCTGATAATAAGATTTATTTTGTTTTTAATGATAATGTTGACGGTAAAGATGATGGTTGGGTTGAAATTAAATTAAATGCTACTGGTAGTAGCGATGGATCAGAGTCTGATTCTAAAGATATTAAAGTTGATTTAGGTACTGATACATGGGAAGGAACATATGTTAAATCAGAAAGTTCTTTAAATGTTGAAAAAACTGTTGATTCTACTACTGTAACAGAAGATAACGGTAACGAAGCTGGAACATATACATATTCTGTTAAAATTACATCAACTGGAACAAATGATTTAACAAGTTTACAAGATTATTTTAAAGAATCATGGAGATCAGATTCATATAAATTATTATCATATACTGGTGATGGTAGTGATATTACTGTTACAGTATATAACAGTGATAATACTGAATCTGCAACTCTAACTTCTGGTACTGATTATACTTTATCGTATACCAATGATGATTCAGGAAACGGTTACGGAAATGGATATATACAAATTAATTTTACAGATGGATATACATTGACTGATGGTCAATATATCATTGTAACATATACTTTAACTTATGATCCAACGAATGTTACTGTAACTATGGATGAAATTACTAATTATAATAAGGCTACAGTATCTTATGAAAATAATAAGGACGAAGATAAATCCACTGATGACGATTATACTAGCAAAACTAGTATCAATCATGGTACTGTAGAAAAAGATGGTAAAAAGTCTGATGATAGCAATTCAGTAACTTGGACAGTAACAGCTAAAAAGGGTAATTCTAGTACAGATTATTTGAATAACTATGTATTACAAGACGATGGTACTACAGGTATGGATATTGATTATACTAAAGAATATTCAGTAACTATTTACTTCACTAATGGAGATTCATATCCACTTACTGATTCAGATGCTCAAAATTTTATAAGTGCAATGGTATCAACTTCTGGTGTAAAAATTTCTGATTATTTAACAGGTACTACGTATGCTGATTTAGATGTAGAAAAAGTTATTGTCGTTTATACAACTACGGATGATGGAACAACTTATCAAAATCAAACATATACAGCTTCAAATACTGTAGAAATAGATAAAGATGGAACTAAAGTTGATGAAGATACTGAAGGTATAGATGATGTAGGTAATCACGTTGATCAAGGAACTATAGACAAAGAATTAGTATCAGTTAATCAACTTACTAATACTGTTTCATGGAAAACAACAATAACGGTATATCCTACTGGTACATTGCTATATTGTTTTGATGAACTAGGTACGTGGAATTCAGGTGGACATGCACTTTCAACAGATGCTAGTGATTATAAAGTAACATACACTTATTATGATGATACTGAAGGTAAAAAAGTATCAAAAGTATTAACTTTAGGTAATGATTATACTATATCATTTGATGGTACTACAAAATATACAATAGATTTTACTCCAGATATTGTAAATAGTACATCAAAAAATATAACGATTGTTATAGAATATACAACAACTTATACTGATTATCTTTCTGAAGGGACTCAAATTTCAAATAAAGGTACTGCTTATTTTGAAAATGAAACTGAATATGATGAAGACAATACTGTTATATACATGATGATAGATAAATCAGTTTCATCAACTGATGAAGAAAGTGGAACAATTACTTGGAATATAACAGTTGATATATTTGAAATTTTAGATAAATATTATATTTATGATAAAGATACAGATACATATACTCTTAGTTTGCCTACTACTATTACAATACAGGATACTTTACCAAAAGGAACAGAGTTGACATCAAATATTGTAACTTTATCTGGTAATGGATTCTGGGAATTTGGTAATTGGAGTTCTTCAGATAAACAGATAACTGTAACATCTACATCTGGAACAATTACAATTGATTTGACTAGCACATTAACAAAATTGTTTACATCAAATTATCTTTCAGCATATCTTGCGGATTCTAAAACTGGAAATACATATGCTCGTTTCCTTACTCTAACATATTCTACAGTAGTTACAGATTATGCTGCATATCTTGCGGGTGGAGAACAAGAATTTACTAATAGTGCTCAGCTTTATGGTGATGATCTTCTTGGTCAAGATGAAGAAACAACAAAAATGACAGGTGAAAGTTATCTAGGTAAGTCAGGAACTGATCAAAAGAATGGATATTACTTATTCACAGTTGATGGTATTGCAGAACTAGTGACAGCATATGCAAATTCATCTTCTTATGATAAAGATTCTACTAATTGGACAACTGTTACATTAACAGATGTATATGGTGCAGATTTACAATATAATTCAAGCTTTAGTCCTACATATACTGTAAATGGTACTTCATCTACAATTTATTTAGAAGGAAATGAACCAGATAGTTCAGGTACTTATGTTACATATAGTATTGATGAAAGCACACATACTATTACGTTCAATATTCCTTATTCAATTGCTACACAATTAGAATCTATATCTTACTATCTTAAGGTTTTAGCTACTACAAGTGATGATTTAAGTCAATTATCATTAACAAATACAATTTATTTGGAAGGACAAAGTGATACAGCGGCAGATACCACTGTTGATGGAATTTCTTCTGGAAGTGGCGTTACAGGTGGCTATACTTCAGTATTGTTCCATATAACTAAAACTGATAGTGATACAGGAGATGCATTAGGTGGAGCGGAATTTACAATTTATGAAGCTGATTATGATGAAACTAGTGGATTTAGTTATGACAAAGATAGTGTAGTTGATTCTGGAACTACTTTATCTTCTGATGGAAAATTAACATTATCAAATCTAACTGTAAATAAATTATATGCAGTTGTAGAAACAGGTTCACCTAGTGGTTATGTAGATATATCAACAGTATATTATGTAATATTTGTGAAGAATGAAGATACAGTCAATAGTAATTATGGAGATTCATTATTACAAATTGTAAGTGATACGTTTATAATTAAAACAATATCTTCAAGTGAAAGTGGAACTACTGTATCAATTACTCAAGATGTTACTAATACTCAAGTTGATTCTGGTGAATTAACTATTACAAAATCAATAACAGATAATAATGAAATTGATTTGACAGATACTGATACACTAGAACTTTTGAAGGGATCTACAATTACTATAACAAATACAGACGATGGTACTGAATATAGTATTGATTTATATGAATTATATGTAACTAACGGTGGTAGCAAGACTTATACATTACCTTTAGGAACATATACAGTAAGTGAGACTGGTACAGTATGCGGATATACTTATACTACATCTTACACTGCTACAGTAAGTGGCGATGCAACTAAAACATCAGATCAAACAGTTACCTTGATTAGTGATGATGATTCAGCAACAGTCGAAATTACTAATACTTTTACTAAAACAACAAAAACAAGTATTGATGTTACAAAAGTATGGAATGATAAAGGATTATCTCATAGTAACGATAGTATAACTGTTTATTTGATAGTCAATGGAACACCAGATAGTAATAATACATTAGTATTGAGTGAAAGTAATAATTGGAGTGGAACATTTGACGATTTAGATGTTTATGATAATAATGGTAGTCCAATTACATATTCAGTTGGAGAATCAACATCAAGTATAAAAGAAGGATATTCAATAAGTCTTTCTGGAAATATGACGGATGGATATGTTATTACAAATACATTACAAACTAGTCTTACTGTAACTAAATCTTGGAATGATAGTGCTGTATCAAGTTCAAGACCTTCTTCAATAACAGTTCAACTTTATCAAAATGGTGAAACATATGGTAATTCTGTTACATTATCAGGTGATGATTGGGAATATACTTATACAAAACTACCAATGTATAATGAAAAAGGTATAGCATATACATATACAATTGAAGAAGTCGGTGAAACTAGTGGTTTAATTACTTATGGTGATAATACTTATACAGTTGAATATGATCAAAGTAATTATATTATTACAAATACAATCACAGGAACAACAGAAGTGACTGGAA
>JAJQFG010000059.1:0-3739 GCA_021201315.1 Erysipelotrichaceae bacterium | reverse complement strand
TATTACAAATACAATCACAGGAACAACAGAAGTGACTGGAATAAAAACTTGGGATGATAACAATAACCAAGATGGTATTAGACCTGCAAGTATTATTGTTAGATTGTTACAAAATAATAACGAAATTGATTCTATTGTTGTTAATGCAGATGAAAATGGTAACTGGACTTATTCATTCGATAATCTTAATAAGTATGATTCTGATGGTGAGTTATATGAATATACTGTAACTGAAGATGCAGTAAGTGATTATACAACAACTTTTGATGGTTACAATATAACGAATACTCATACTCCTGAAACTAAAGAAATAACTATAAATAAGACTTGGTCAGATTACAATGATGCTGATGGTACAAGACCTGATTCAGTAACTGTACACTTATATAAAACTGTAAATGATGTAATAACTGAAGTTGGTAATGGTTATGAAGTAAAAGCTTCTGAAAATTGGACTTTAACAATTCCAAATCTTCCAGTATATGAAAATGGTGTTGAAATCGAATACAGTATTACTGAAGATGAAGTAGAAGGTTATACAACTGATATTAATGAATTTGCTATTACAAACACTTATACAACATCTGCAAGTGTATCAGGTACTAAGACTTGGGTTGATAGTAATGACTTGTATAACACTAGACCTGAATCAATTATCATTACATTATTAAAAGATGGTGTAGAATATGGTTCACAAGAAGTATCAGCTGATGCTAATGGTGATTGGACATACTCATTCATTAATCTTGAAAAGTATAATGAAGATGGTAGTGAAATCAAATACACTATTAAAGAAGTTGCTGTTGATGGTTATACTTCAGTAGTTGATGGTTATGATATTACTAATACATTAGTAACTGGAAACTTAACTATTAAGAAGATTTCTAATGGTACAGAAACTCCAGATGATGCAATATTTACAATCTATGATTCTGAAGGAAATGCAATTACAGAAATCAAATATAGTGAATTTACTAAGGGTTCATTCACATTAGAAAATATTGCTGTTGGTACTTATACAGTAGTAGAAAGTAATGCTGATATGGATGGTTATGATTTAGAAGTTATAGTTAGTAGTTCAGATGTAACTATCGAAAATGATAGTGAATCAACTATCACATTTACAAATACTTATTCTCAAATTCAAACTGAAGAGGGTAATGATACTGATGATAGTAGTAGTGAAGAAGAAGTTGTTAGTGAAAATGAAACTGGTATTCAAACTGGTGATGATAGCAATGTTCTTGGATACTCTATCTTAGCTATTGCAGCATTAGCATTTATCGCAATCTTTAGAAAGAGAAGATATGAATAATAGGGAAATCAGTGCTTTGCACTGATTTTTCTTTTTTTGTGTGTTATAATTGGGGTAAGGAAGTGGTTTGTATGTATATGGTTGATTTGATTCAAAAGAAGAGGGATGGAGGTATATTGTCAGATGAAGAGATTCATTTTATGATTGATGGATATACAAATAATAGAATTCCTGATTATCAGATGGGTGCTATGTTGATGGCTATTTGTTTTCAAGGGTTAAATAAGCATGAGACTGTTGTTTTAACGAGTGAGATGATGCATAGTGGTGATGTGATAGATTTGAGTGGTATTGAGGGTGTTAAGGTTGATAAGCATAGTACTGGTGGTGTTGGTGATAAAACGTCATTAGTGTTAGGACCAATGGTTGCTGCTTGTGGCTGTAAGGTTGCTAAGATGAGTGGTAGAGGTTTGGGTCATACTGGAGGTACGTTAGATAAGCTAGAATCGATTCCTGGACTTCATGTTGATGTTTCTGAGGAGGATTTTATTAATCAGGTAAATGATTGTCATTTGGCGATTATAGGCCAAACTAAGGCATTGGTTCCTGCTGATAAGAAACTATATGCATTGCGTGATGTTACAGCTACTGTTTCTTGTATTCCTTTGATTGCATCAAGTATTATGTCTAAGAAGTTGGCCTCTGGTAGTGATACGATATTATTGGATGTTAAGTATGGTGAAGGTGCTTTTATGAAGACTAAGGAGGATGCTAAGGTTTTAGCACAAACGATGATAGATATAGGTAAGTCTTTGAATAAGGATACAAGAGCTTTGATATCTAATATGAATGAACCATTGGGATACGCTATTGGTAATAGTTTAGAAATAAAAGAAGTCATTGATACACTTAATGGTCATGGTCCTAAAGATTTATTAGAATTATGTTTACAAGCAGGTAGTCAAATGCTAATGCAAGCACATATTACTGATAATGAAATAAGTGCTAGAAAATTATTACAGGATGCTATAGATTCTAAAAAAGCTTTAAGATGTTTACAAGCTATGGTTAAAGCTCAGGGTGGCGATGATAGTTATATTAGACATCCTGAATTGTTTGAAAAAACAAAGGAAGTTATTTCTATTAGAAGTCAATGTAGTGGTTATATTAAATCATTGAATGCTTTATCATTAGGTATTGTTTCTATGAAGCTTGGTGGTGGTAGAATGGTTAAGGATGATGATATTGATCATAGTGTTGGTTTAGTATTGAATAAGAAGATTGGTGATTATGTTTCAAAGGATGAAGTTTTATTGAAAGTATATACGAATACTGGATTATCTAAAGAATTAGAAGATAGCATTTATGATGCTTATCATATATGTGATGAATTTGTTAGTAAACCAGTATTAATAGAAGAAATCATGAAATAATGAAAAAATATTTTTCAAATTCAAAAAATATACTATTTTTATTCAAAAATAGTATATAATAGTAGTAATAGCTTTGGAGGAATATGATATGGATATAATGTTAGCAAGAATATTAAAATTTTTAAATGGATATTTAGTTAATGACTATATGTTTCGTATAGGTTTGTTTATCGTTAGTCATTATGTAGATATGGAAAACTATGACTTAAATAGATTTATGAAAGAAGGAGACTTCAAAGAAGAAGAAGTCTTAGACTTCTGTAAACATTTAGGATATGATAACTACGACGATTTTAATCAGAAACTTGTTTCTGATTACTTAGTACGTGCCCAACAAATACGTTCTAGAATGTTAGGTATGTCTGCTGAAAGCTTCCTAGATAAACTAGATGATGGCTATGACAAACCTGCACTAATGAAACAACTAGAAGTAATAACAGACAATATATTTCAAAAGAAACGTATCATACTTATAGGAGCTCTATATCCTTTAAGCATTGCTGTTGAGTTTCAAACAGACATGATAAGCTTTGGTAAAGACGTAGTCCAATATCATCATTCAATAGATAATATTGAATTCAATAAAAACGATATCATTATCTTTATTAGTGCCACTGGTAGAGCATTAAAAAACTACCTCATGGACGAAAAATCAGCAAATATGAAAGATTCACAAATAATCCTAATTACACAAAACGAAGCCTATAAAGACAACAATGATGTAGGTGCAGACCAAGTACTACTAGTACCTGGACAAATAGGTGGTATAAGCTTTAACTATCAAATCATGACAATGTTTGATATTATACGTATCTACTATTATCAAAAATATTACTTATAAAATACGAGGAACTAAATTCCTCGTATTTTTAATAATTATTTTGATTATTAATATTATTAAAATGTTTTTTTATTATTTTTACTTTCCAAATTTTTAGGTTTTGTCCCTAATTTGAGACAATTGAGGACAAAATGACATTATTTTGTCTTTCATTTTAGTCGGTTTTGTCCTCATTTTGAGACAAATCGGGACGTTTTCTGGAAATTTGGT